>CALIJD010000137.1 GCA_938017885.1 uncultured Granulicatella sp. | reverse complement strand
TAGAAGTCAAAAATGAACCACTTATTGAGCGATTGATTAAACAATTACAAGAAGTGGGAGTATCGGATATCACTGTGGTTGTAGGATTTATGAAAGAACAGTACGAGTATTTAATCGATGATTTTCAAGTAAAATTAGCAGTGAATCCAGATTATGCTACGAAAAATAATTTTTATTCATTACAACGAGTTGCTGGAATTTTAGGGAACACGTATATTGTCCCTTGTGACTTGTGGTGTGAAGAGAATCCTTTTGAAGAAGACGAACTATATTCTTGGTATTTGATTGGACACGAAGAAGTGGAACAAAGCTATTTTAGAGTGAATAAAAAGCAAGAAATTATCATTAGTGAGAAAAGAAGAAAAGGAAACCGTCCTTTCGGCATTTGCTATCTTGCTGAAAAAGAAGCTAAAGTGGTGGCAAAACAATTAAATATAGCTGCTGAAGAAAAAAGACATGAAAAATCTTTCTGGGAAGTTACTTTAGAAGATAAAGATAGAAAATATATTGTATATCCAAAAATGATTGATGATCAAAAGATTGCAGAAATCAATACTTACGAGCAATTACGGGAAATCGACCATTCCTCCAGTCATCTTGAAACGGATGCTTTAGTAAATATTTCAAAAGCGTTAGAAGTTCCTTTAGAGGAAATTGTAAATATTGAAGTGTTGAAAAAAGGAATGACGAATCGTAGTTTCTTATTTACTTGTAAAGAACAAAAGTACATTATGCGTATTCCAGGGGAAGGAACGGATCATCTTATCAATCGTAAGGAAGAAGCAGATGTTTATCGTGTACTTGAAGGTAAGAAAATTTGTGACGATGTTGTATACATGAATCCTGAGAATGGATATAAGATTACAGCCTATCTAGATGGCGCACGCTCTTGTGATAGTGAAAATAAAGAAGATTTGAAACGTTGTATGGCAAAACTTCGTGAGTTCCATGCGTCTAAACTGAAAGTCGCTCATACATTTGATCCATTTAAACAGATTGTATTTTATCAAAGTTTATGGAATGGACAAGTTTCTTATTATAAGGATCATGAAAAAACGCAAAATGAAATTTTAAGCTTAAAGAGTTTTGTAGAAAAATATAAAGAGGAGCCAGTTCTCAGCCATATTGATTCTGTATACGATAATTTTCTTTTCACGAAAGAAGGAGATATTCGACTGATTGACTGGGAATATGCAGGAATGCAAGACCCGCATATCGATATTGCGATGTTCTGTATTTATGCTGGTTATGACCGTAAACAGGCTGACGAATTGATAGACCTTTATTTTGAAGGAAAATGCGAAAAGATGACGCGTATTAAAATTTATGCATATATGGCCGTTAGTGGAATGCTTTGGAGCAACTGGTGTGAATATAAACGCACACTAGGTGTTGATTTTGGTGAGTATTCACTCATGCAATATCGTTATGCCAAAGACTTCTATCGCATTGTGCAAGAAGAATTAGCAAAAGAGGAAAATTAATGAAAAATACGATTAAACGAGCCATTATTATGGCTGCGGGAAAAGGGAAACGAATGCGTCCAATAACGAATGAAATTCCAAAACCATTAGTAAAAGTAAATGGGAAAAGGATGATTGATACGGTAATCGATGCCTTATATGAACAAGGGATTCACGAGATTTATGT
>CALIJD010000136.1 GCA_938017885.1 uncultured Granulicatella sp. | reverse complement strand
TCTTCACTTACTATATGCTCGTTTCTGGTATAAAGTGTTATACGATTTAGGTGTTGTTCCAAACAAAGAACCATTCCAAAAATTATTTAACCAAGGAATGATTCTAGGTGAAGGTAATGAGAAAATGTCTAAATCTAAAGGGAATGTTGTAAACCCTGATGATGTTGTTCGCGAATATGGTGCGGATACATTACGTGTCTATGAAATGTTCATGGGACCACTGGATGCATCGATTGCATGGAGTGAAAAAGGACTTGAAGGTAGCCGTAAGTTCCTAGACCGATTCTGGAGATTGATGATTGATGATAATGGCAAGATGCGTGACCGTATCACAAAACTAAATGATGGCAAATTGGATAAAGTGTACCATCAAACAGTGAAGAAAGTAACAGAAGACTTTGAAGAGTTGCATTTCAATACGGCAATCTCTCAAATGATGATTTTCGTAAACGAGGCGTATAAAGCAGATGCATTACCATTCGACTACATGAAAGGTCTTGTACAATTGATTGCGCCATTAGCACCGCATATGGCTGAAGAAATTTGGAGTAAATTCGGATTTACAGAATCAATCAGTTATGAACCATGGCCAACTTACGATGAATCTAAATTAGTCGAAGACGAAGTTGAAGTGATTTTCCAAGTAAATGGAAAAATAAAAGCACGCGTGATGGTTCCAACAAATGCAGATGCTGCTTCGCTTGAAGCACTTGCTAAAGAACATGATTCAGTAAAATCTGCAATTGAAGGAAAAACAATCCGTAAAGTAATTGCCGTTCCAGGACGTTTAGTAAACATCGTTGCAAACTAATGGAGCTTGAAAGGATAGTAGAATGATTTATTTTGATAATGCAGCAACAACGAAAATTTATGATGATGCATTAACGAGCTATGTTCAAGTCAGTCAGAAGTTTTTTGGAAACCCATCGAGCT
Source organism: uncultured Granulicatella sp. (assembly GCA_938017885.1). Lineage (GTDB taxonomy): Bacteria > Bacillota > Bacilli > Lactobacillales > Aerococcaceae > Granulicatella. The sequence goes on along the minus strand of CALIJD010000136.1, from coordinate 1,009 downwards.
TACACCAATTAGGAGTCGATGCCTATCAAGTATTGACTAAAGCAAGAGTACAAGTGGCAGGTTTATTATCAGTTCAACCTGAGGAGATTTTCTTCACCTCAGGAGGGACTGAATCCAATAACTGGGCTATTAAAGGAACAGCTTTAGAAAAATCTGTATTTGGGAAGCATATCATCACCACAAAGATTGAACATCCTTCAGTCCTTCAAACATGTAAGCAACTTGAACGCTTTGGGTTTGAAGTGACTTATTTAGATGCCGATTCAAAAGGAATTGTAAATGTAGAGCAATTAAAAGAGAGTCTTCGCAAAGATACGATTCTAGTGAGTGTAATGGCTGTCAATAATGAAGTGGGAGCAGTTCAACCAATCGCAGAAATTGCACAAGTGTTAGAAGCGTACCCATCCATTCATTTTCATGTGGATGCCGTTCAAGCAGTTGAACGTGTAAGCCAGTTACTAGCCATTGAACGCATAGATTTATTAAGTCTATCTGCGCATAAATTCCATGGACCACGAGGCGTTGGAATTATGTATAAGAAATTTGGACGTAAGATTCAAGCGCTCTTAACAGGTGGTGGACAAGAAAAAGGGGAACGTAGTACGACAGAAAACCTTCCAGGGATTGTGGCCACAACAAAAGCACTGAGAATGGCTATAGAAGAAAAGTCTGTTACGGGTAAACTTCGTAGCCAACTATGGAAAGAGCTTGTTACAAAACCTGAAATCCGCATCTTCTCACCTGAAGATGGAGCCTCACACGTGTTGTGCTTTGCCATTAAAGGTGTTCGTGGAGAAGTAGTTGTCCATGCTTTTGAAAATCATGGCATTTATATTTCTACGACTTCTGCTTGTTCCAGTAAAAAAGCAGATTCATCAAGCACACTATATGCGATGGATGTGCCAACTGAATGGGCAACAGGAGCCGTTCGTGTAAGCTTCTCAAACGACAATACAAAAGAAGAAGTGGAACAATTTATCGATGTTCTGCATCAGTTAATAAAACAATT
>CALIJD010000135.1 GCA_938017885.1 uncultured Granulicatella sp. | reverse complement strand
TAATTATATTCATATTGGGAATGCGCGTAGTACGGTTTCCTTTGATACGATTCGTCGCTACTTTGAATATCGTGGTTATGACGTGAATTTCGTTTCGAATTTTACGGATGTGGACGATAAAATTATTCGTGTGGCCAATGAAACAGGCATGACGGCTGAAGAAGTCTCAAAGAAATATATTGAAGCATTCTTTGAAGATACAAACGCTCTAAACGTAAAGAAGGCGACACTAAATCCAACAGTTATGAATACAATGGATGACATTATTGCCTTTGTAGCAGAGTTAGTCGATAAAGGCATGGCCTACGAATCAGAAGGCGATGTGTATTTCATCACTGAAAAATTCGAAGGCTACGGCAAGCTTAGCGACCAACGTATCGAAGACTTACAAATGGGGGCAAGTAATCGCACGGCTTCTGAAGATGATGCGAAAAAACGCAATCCACTGGATTTTGCATTATGGAAGAGTGCGAAGCCGAATGAAATTAGCTGGAACTCTCCATGGGGCAAGGGTCGTCCAGGATGGCATATCGAATGTTCTGTTATGGCGACAAAACATTTAGGGGATACCATCGATATTCATGGGGGTGGACAAGACTTAGCGTTCCCTCACCACGAAAACGAAATCGCGCAAAGTGAATCCAAAACAGGTAAGAAATTTGCGAACTACTGGATGCACAATGCATTCGTGACGATGGGCGAAGAAAAAATGAGTAAATCTCTAGGAAACTTCGTGCTTGTTCACGACTTAATCCAACAACTCGACCCACAAGTGCTCCGTTTCTTCTTAGCAAGTGCACATTACCGTCGTCCATTGAAATTTAGTGAAGCGGCTCTTCAAGAAGCAGCCGTGAACCTTGAAAAAGTACAAACGACCTTCAAAAATGCACGCTATCGCCTAGAAACAGCGGTAGATGCATTGCCAGAAGACGCAGAACATCTAGCGAAATTCGAAGCGATTGAAGCAGATTTCCAAAAAGAAATGGATGATGACTTCAATGCGGCAAATGGGATGACGGTGCTATATCAATGGTTAAAAGAGTGGAATGTGTATTTAGAAAAAGAAGTGGTTTCTAAAGCAGTACTGGAAGCACTCCTTGAAAAAGCAGCTGTTCTATTTGGAATCTTCGGTATCGTGGAAAAACAAGAGGCACTGCTCGATGATGATATTCAAGCCTTAATCGATGAACGTTTAGAAGCGCGTAAAGCGAAGAACTTTGCTCGCAGTGATGAAATTCGGGAATTATTAAAAGAACAAGGGA
>CALIJD010000134.1 GCA_938017885.1 uncultured Granulicatella sp. | reverse complement strand
CCATGGAATCTACAGATGGTTTGCAACGTGGCATGAAAGTAGTGGACTTAGGACGCACAATTAGCGTTCCTGTTGGACCTGAAACATTAGGTCGTGTATTCAACGTTCTTGGAGACACGATTGACTTAAAGGAACCATTCCCAGAAGATTTTACAAGACATGAAATCCATAAACCAGCACCAAAATTTGAAGAATTAAACAGTCAATATGAAATTCTACAAACAGGGATTAAAGTTATTGACCTTTTAGCACCTTATCTTAAAGGTGGTAAAATCGGTTTATTCGGTGGTGCCGGTGTAGGGAAAACCGTATTAATTCAAGAATTAATTCATAACATCGCTGAAGAACTTGGTGGTATTTCAGTATTTACAGGGGTAGGGGAACGTACTCGTGAAGGGAATGACCTTTACCATGAAATGCAAGAATCAGGCGTATCTGCTAAAACAGCGATGGTGTTTGGACAAATGAACGAACCACCAGGAGCTCGTATGCGTGTAGCGTTAACTGGTTTAACGATTGCGGAATACTTCCGTGATATAGAAAAACAAGACGTGCTTTTATTCATCGATAACATTTATCGTTTCACGCAAGCAGGTTCAGAAGTGTCAGCGTTACTTGGTCGTATGCCTTCTGCTGTAGGGTATCAACCAACATTAGCAACAGAAATGGGTCAATTACAAGAACGTATCAGTTCAACAAAAGATGGTTCTATTACATCTATTCAAGCGATTTACGTGCCAGCCGATGACTATACTGACCCGGCTCCAGCAACAACATTCGCCCACTTAGATGCAACAACAAACTTAGAGCGTCGTTTAACAGAACAAGGGATTTATCCAGCGGTAGATCCGCTTGCTTCAACTTCAAGTGCACTTAGCCCAGAAATTGTAGGGGAAGAGCACTATGAAGTAGCGATGAAAGTACAACAAATGCTTCAACGTTATCGTGAATTACAAGATATTATCGCTATTTTAGGGATTGATGAATTATCCGACAGCGAAAAAATCATTGTAAACCGTGCAAGAAGAATTCAATTCTTCTTATCACAAAACTTCCACGTGGCAGAAGCCTTTACTGGACAACCTGGTTCATACGTTCCAATTAAAGATACGGTTCGCGGATTTAAAGGAATTATTGATGGTTTATATGATGATATTCCAGAAGATATGTTCCGTAACGTAGGACCAATCGAAGACGTGATTAAAAAAGCTAAAGCAGCAGGATTTGTTGGAGGAAATTAAAGATGGCTGAACATGAATTACTGGTCGTTGTCACAACACCAGAAGGAAAAGTGTATAACCATCGTTCCTATTCTGTGAGTGCCGATGCAGTCGATGGCGGAATCACCATACTACCGCATCATGCTCCAATCATGCTTCCTTTAAAAATCGGGGCACTTCGAGTGAAACGATTCTTAGAGGATTCGCCAACTGATTATATTGCAATCGGTGGTGGAGTTATGGAAGTGCGGGATAATGTCGTAACGATTATTGCCAACGTGGCTGAACGTGCAAGAGACATTGATGTGACACGTGCCGAACATGCAAAAGATAAAGCTGAAAAAGTATTAAGCGATACAAGTCGTTCAAAAAGCGATATGGATCGTGCAAAAATTGCTTTAAGTAAGGCAATCAATCGTATTGGTGTTTATAAGCATAGAAGAAAATAAAAGAGAGGATGCATGCATCCTCTCTTTTATTGTTCAGACAAAAAACTAGCAGATATTTCTGCTAGTTTTTAATTCTATAAAATTTCTTTGATGTAGTCTTCGATTTCTTCTTGAGGAAGGACACCAGTTGATTTCTTAACGATCTTTCCATTTTTATCCGTGAAGATTAGGGTTGGAATTTCTGTAATTTCGTGATACTTTTGGAAGCTTGAATCAACATCTGAGTAATAATTGAGTGAAAGAGAATGTTCTTTCAAGTATTTTTTTCCATTCTCAATCGGTTCTTTTTGACTAATCATCGCAACGCCAACAAATTCTACTTTATCTCCATATTTTTCTTTTAAAGCATTTAAGATAGGAAGTTCTTGTTGACAGTCTGGACACCAACTTGCCCAAGCATAATAGACTGTTGGTTTTCCTGTGAAGTCTTTTTCTGTTAATTTCTTTCCGCTTTCGTCTTGAAATACGACGTTTGCGTTAGCAGTATTACTGTTATCTGGTAAAAAATAGAAGATAGCTAGTCCTGCAACCATCAATGCTGCAAGTGCTAATAAAAGTTTTTTCATAAAATCCTCTTTCTAATCTTTATTCGTGTATATCAAACACGTATTTATGTCCTTGAGTAAGGCTATGGTAGAATCCTTTGCCTTCGTATAAATGGAAAACTTGAACTCCAGCAATATCTTCTTCGTTAGGGTAAACATCTTTTACGAATGGGTTATCTTTAAGAACTTCTTCTAGACGTTCACGACCAATTTCTTTAACAACACCTTCGATACGAATCACTTGGATTAAGTAATCTTCGCTCTTCATAGCAGTAATGGCAACTTTTTGGTTCTTTTGTAGTTGTTTATAAAAATTTGTTTTAGGACTTGTCATAAAGAACACGCCCTTTTCGTTAGCAACACCGATATGAATATGGCGTGCATGAGGTTGATTGTTCTCATCTGCAGTCGCAATAACAGCTACATTCATTTCTTCTAAAATACGTAAAATTTCATTGACTTCCATGGTAACTTCTCCTAACTGTTTTCTTTTTATTTTATCATAGATTGGATTATGAAAGAAGACTTGCGATTTCGTCTCGAATTTGTTCAGGCGTTGTAGTAGGGGCAAAACGTTTCAAAATCGTTCCATCTTTTGCTACGAGGAATTTTGTAAAGTTCCATTTAACCTTTTCGCCTAGGAGGCCTTTAGTCTCTTCTTTTAATAGGGCAAATAATGGATGTGTTTCTGGACCATTTACCTTAACCTTACCAAACATTGGGAAAGTCGTATTGTACGTTAATTGGCAATGGGCTGCAGCTTGTTCAGCAGTTAATGGTTCTTGACCAGCAAATTGATTGCATGGGAATCCAAGAACAGAGAAGCCTTTCTCTTTAAAGTCCAAATAGAGCTTTTCTAGTCCTTCAAATTGAGGAGCAAGTCCACATCCACTAGCTGTATTGACAATTAGCAATAATTGACCTTTAAATTCTTCCAGAGTAGTTAATCCACCGTCAATAGTAGGAACTTCAATTTCATAAATTGACATTTGTCTTCCTTCTTTCTTAAATAAGTCCGTAGTGCTTTAAACCATTTACAATGCCATTATCTGTATTATCTGTTGTAATAAATTCAGCAATTTCTTTTAAAATAGGTAGAGCATTTCCCATGGCTACTGGATGCTGAACAGCTTGAAGCATTTCAATATCATTTGGCCCATCTCCAAAGGC
>CALIJD010000133.1 GCA_938017885.1 uncultured Granulicatella sp. | reverse complement strand
ACCTAAAACATTCCCGAAACGAACGGCAACGAATTTTGTATATTCGCTACGAGTAGCCATATCTTGTACAATCATTTCGCAAAGACGTTTCGTCGCTCCCATAATATTTGGTGGGTTAACGGCTTTATCAGTAGATACCATTACGAACGATTTAACACGCGCATGACTAGCAGCTTCTGCAACATTTCTTGTTCCAAGAATGTTATTTTTAACGGCCTCACGAGGGTTAATTTCCATTAGAGGTACATGTTTATGAGCTGCAGCGTGATAAACCACATCTGGTTTATACTTATCCATCACTTCAAAGATACGTTTTCGATCTTGAACATCGGCAATCACTGGAGTAATGGTGAAGTGTTGAGAATATTTCCCTACTAATTCCATATTTAATTGGTAAATACTATTCTCACCATGTCCTAAGATAATGATTTCTTTTGGTTTGAATTTCGCTACTTGACGGCAAATTTCTGAACCAATCGAACCACCTGCTCCGGTAACAAGGATTTTCTTACCACGTAATTGTTTTTCAATCATCGTTTGATCGAGTTCTACTGGGTCACGACCTAGTAAATCTTCAATCTCCACATTTCTTAATTGTTGAACATGCAAGTTCCCACTCATAACATCATCAATGTTTGGTAAAATAACACACTCTGCACCGGTCTTACGGGCTACATCATATACTTCGTTGAGTTTCTTGATTGGAAGAGACGGCATCGCAATAACTACTTTTGTAATCCCCATTGTATCTACAATACGCTCAATATCTTTAATTGCACCAAGAATACGAACTCCATAAATATCTTTACGAAGTTTATCTGGATCATCGTCTACAAAGGCAATCGGGTCCATTCTCATTGCCGGATGCATGAGCATTTGGCGAACTAATAAAGTACCTGCAGCTCCTGCTCCTACAATTAATGTTGGTTTCGCGTTTTCCATAACGCTAGTATCCGCAAAAAATTCACGGAATACACGCATCGATAGACGAACTCCACCGATTGAAATCACAAGCAAAAGCCAACATACGATTAAAAATTGCCATGTTACTTTCGTGTCAAAGAATGCTAATCCTGAGATTGTCGAAACAATTACCGTTGCAGAAACACATTTCACAACCGTAATGACTTCATAGACACTGGCATATTCCCAATCTCTCCAATATAAATTGAAGAAATAAGAGAAAATATAGTAGGCGATTAAAGATAGAATCGCCGTAATCGTTAATCCGTGAATATTACGAATCAACCCTTCAGTTACTAATCGAAATCCTAAAAATACTGAACCAACAACAAGTAACGAATCGACAATGAATAATAATAAAATTCTAAATCGATTATTCATAAAATCATCCTCTCTTATTGTCCAAGTACTTCTTGAATTACTTCTAAATAATTTTGAACAATATAGTCAATATCCTCATCACTTAATAGTCCGTGTAACGGTAAAGTTACTTCATTTTCAAAGAAGCGGTAAGCATTTGGATAATCTTCCATTTTGAAGCCCATATTTTGATAAGCTGTCAATAAAGGAAGTGGTTTGTAGTGAACATTACATGAAATTCCACGTTCAGCCATTTTAATGATAATCTCACCACGTTGATCATAGGAAGCCCCTTTAATTCGAGTGATATATAAATGGCGTGAAGATTGATAATTTTCACTTTCGTGTTGTAATACTTGAATACGTGAATCAACCGCTAATCCTGCATCTAATTGACGAACGATTTCTTTTCTACGCTCTAGCAATTGAGGGTAACGTTCTAATTGACCTAACCCAATAGCCGCCATCACATCGGACATATTACATTTATAACCTGGAATGACAATGTCATATTCCCAAGACCCTGGTTTAATTTTTGCTAAAGCATCTTTGGTTTGTCCATGTAATGAGTATACTTGGAATTCCTTGTACATTGCTTCTGAATCCAATTCATTTGCTGGATTCCAAGTAATACATCCACCTTCTGCAGTCGTTAAGTTCTTAACGGCATGGAATGAGAAGGATGCAAAGTCTGCTAACTGAGCTACAGAAACACCATCGCGGGTCGTTCCAATCGCATGTGCACAGTCTGAAACGACAACAATACGATTGAAGTGACGTTGTAAGTTTGTCTTTGGCTTAAACAAGTTTCGTTTAGATTCAACCACTTCAAAAATACGACGATAATCACATGGGACACCTGCTAATTCTACAGGAATAACCACTTTTGTATTTTCAGTAATTGCTTCTGCAAGAGCATCATAATTCATTTCAAAATGATCTTCTTGAATATCCACCATTACTGGTGTTGCCCCAACGTGTTCAATAACGCTACAAGAAGCTGTATACGTAAATGCTGGAACAATCACTTCATCTCCTGGTCCAACGCCTAGTACACGTAACGCTAATTCTAAAGCAGCTGTTGCTGAGTTTAAGCACACTACTTTTTCCGTTCCCATATAATCTGCTAATTGACGTTCAAATTCTTTTGTTTTAGGCCCAGTTGTAATCCAACCAGACTTTAATACCTCAATTACATTATTAATTTCCTTATCTGAAATATCAGGTGGTGAAAATGGAATATTTCTAACTTTCATATTGTTCCCTCCAAGTTATTTTAAAACAGCAATCACAGTTTTTACCATAATTGCGATATCTTTTTTTAAACTACATTCATTTAAATAATCAATATTGTATTGCATTTTTTCAGGCAGGATGTGTTGGATATAAGCTTCATCCACGCTCAATCCTTGCTCTGTCCATTTTGCAATTTTTTCAGCCTCGTGTCTAAATTCAATTGCAGCTAGTGAAGTAACACCTGCTGGTAGTAGGAGTGTTGTTTGCATTTCTGGAGTATAAGCATCTACATATTTTTGAACTTCAGGTCTAGCCCCTACAAAAGACATATCTCCAATGAGTACATTCAGCAACTGTGCAACTTCATCTAAGCGATAGTTTCTTACACGACGCCCTACTTTTGTAATTCGTGGGTCGTGATCTTGAGTTACTAAAGGTCCTACTTTGTCTGCATTTAAAATCATCGTTCTAAATTTAAAGATTTTAAAAATACGTCCATTCGTAGTCACTCGCTCTTGTCGATAAAAAACCGGCCCGCCATCTTCTAATTTTATGGCAATTGCAATAATGATAAATACAATTGA
>CALIJD010000132.1 GCA_938017885.1 uncultured Granulicatella sp. | reverse complement strand
TAATACAATTCCTATAAGAATAAGCATTTCCTTCCATTTCTTATTCTTTAAAATCTCATAAATAAGGAAGGGTAAGACTAACACGATTAAACTAGATGCAATTTGCGGTCTGATTGAAATCCCTACTGCAACTGTCATAATTCCCATTACTAAAGACTGATTAAATAATAATAAAATCCCTGCAGCCGCAACCAAGTATGAGATTACAGAAAACGAAAAATACTTAATCAGCACACATTGCATAAGTAGTGTTAATGGAATCAATACATATAACTTTTTCTTATAGAAAAAGTTATTAAAAACACTAATGCTTCCACAGTATGTCGCAACTAGAAAAATAAAATAAATATTCCAATTTTGGAAAATTTTTTGAAAAGCTACGAGAATAGATGATAGTCCTATTCCCATATATGGCAATAGCATATTTTCATGAGACAAAATGGTTTGGTTAATCATAATGTCATCTACAACTGGATACTCAAATCCCTTATGCCAAATATACGCATAAAATAGTAAAAATGGAACAGCCCCTAATACTACTCTAATTCCTTTATTTAGTTTCATTTATAAATCCTCTTTGTTTTAAATATCAACCATAACTATACCATTTTTTTTAGCTATACACCACGTTTAAAAAAACATTTGAATCGCAATCACAATGATTAAAATCACAATGACAGAAACCAGCCATACATTTAGAAAATGATTGTATCTTCTAAGTCCTGATTTTGGCGTGCGGTGTACTTGTGAAGCTTCTTCCTCGCGTTCAGCGTACAACTCTTCCTCCTTTTCATAAGAACGTCCACGATTGTCTCTTCTCTCTTGCCTAGTTTCTAATTCTTCTAACTCTCTATTCTGTTTTTCTAATTGTTCTTTATACGATTTTCTCGTTAATAAAGGTTCATTTGGCATTGATTATTCTCCTTTATGCATCCAAGCATATTGTGCTGCAATAATCGTCTTCGCGTCTGAAATTTCACCCGCTTGGATTTTTTGCATCACTTCCTCAAGTGGCATCCATAAGATTTCGACGAATTCATCTTCATCTGCTGGTTTCGCATTTTCTTTGACCGTCACATTTTTTGCTTGGAATAATGTAATTTTCTCATCACAGAATCCAGGGGTAGAGACCATTTCCATCATTTTTACCCATTCTTCGGCAACAAGGTTTGTTTCTTCTTCTAATTCACGTTTTGCAGCTTCAAGAGGCACTTCTTCCTTCGAGTCTAATTTCCCTGCCGGAATTTCCAAGAAGTGCATTTCTAATGGTTTTCTATATTGACGAACGAGTAGCATCTTTCCGTCACGAATCACAAGCACTGCTACTGCTCCTGTATGAAACACGAGGTCACGCGTAGAAGTTTTCCCATTCGGTAGCTCTACGGTATCTTGTGTTACTGTAAAAATACGTCCTGAATATTTAATATCTCTTTGAATTGTTTTTTCTGTAAAATCCATAATTTCGCCTCCATTTTGCTTTATTATAATTGGTTTTAAGTATTTCAACAATCGATTTTACTAAACTTTAAAGACAAAAAATGAGTGATAAAATTATCACTCATTTTCGAATTATTGTCTGTTATTTTGTTGTACTTGTGTATTTACTGTTGCAGCATTGGTTTCAGAATTACTTTTTTTACCAAAATACGCTTCATACACTTTTTTAGCAATTTTAGCAGCATAATCTGATGGGGATCCATCTTTAAAGTATGGTGCTACTACAGATACAACAATTTCAGGATTATCATACGGAGCGTACGAAATGAATGTTGAGTTTTCTACAGCCTCATTCTTATAAGCAGGATTTGGCCCAGAATAGAATGCTTCTGCAGTCCCTGTTTTACCAGCCACTTCAGGAGAGTAATTTTTGAAAGTAGAAGCAGATGTTCCGTTCTCCCCATGAGTAACACGGTATAACCCTTCTTTAATATGATCTAGAATTTTCTTTTCGACTTGAAGGGTATTCATAATTTTGGTTGGAATGACATCTTCAAGATTTCCAATTCCACCTTTAGGGCTCGTTTCATGAATTTCTTTCACTAAACGAGGAGCAATACGTGTTCCTCCATTTGCAATGGTCGACATATATTGAGCTAATTGAAGCGGTGTATATAAGTCAAACTGACCGAACGCAAAGTCAAGTGCAGAAAAGGCATTGGCTGTTCCACCATTATATCCTTTTCCTTCATTCGGAAGATCAATGCCGGTTCTTACACCCAAACCAAATTGAGCATAATACTCACGTAATTTATCAAATAAGCTTAAATTGATATTCAATTTTCCGCCTTTAACATATTCTGCTTGTCCGCCCATTTTCATCGCTAATTTAATCATATAGACGTTTGAAGAACGTTCCAAAGCATCTAAGTCAGTTAATTCAATTTGTCCATTGCGGTTAAACCATGAACTCTTCGGTTTAGAAGCTTCAAATTCAATCGGTTCATCGACTATTTTATTGTCTTCAAGAGTCAACGCTCCATCCATATAACCAGATAAGACAGTTGCTGGTTTAACAACCGACCCCATTCCAAATGAGTTGTTAATCGCTCCTAAAGCATCGTCTTCCACTCCATTGGATTGGAAATTCTCATCGAATTTCTTTTTCTTACCCGTAATTCCTAGAACGTCTCCATTTTTAGGATTCATTACTACGATATACACGCGATCAGCAGCTGGGTCCGTCATTTCTTCAACAGAAGTTTTGGCAATTTCTTCTATTTTTTTCTGGAACTCAGTATCAATGGTTAATACTAAATTGGAACCTGCTTTCCCTGGATAAGTTTCGTTATTTTTGATGACTTGTCCTTTTGTATTCGTTTGAGATTGAACGACAGTCTTAGAACCACTTAAAACATTCTCATACTGTTCTTCTAAATAACTCGTTCCGACACGATCATTGAGTGAATAGCCTTGAGCTAGTAATGATTTTACTTTTGAAGAAGGTAGACCTGTTTTTTCAGAGGAAACCGTTCCAAGGATTGTTTTTAACATATCCCCCATTGGATACTCACGGTCCCAATCAGAATCAATATCCACGCCACGAAGCTCGCCTAATCGTTCACTGATTTTTGCGACTTCTTGCTCGGTTACTCCTTCATTTTTCAGCGTAACTGTTGAAAGAGAATAAGCACTATTCATCTTTGTAAAAATAGCAATCACTTGTTTTTCAGCTTCACTATAGTTTAACTCATCTGAAGAAATATGAGCTAATTGCATCTCATATGTTTGACTTGCAGAGAGATTTTCTTTTGAAATTTGTTTCTTTTCTTCAGCTGTCAGTAATCCATCTAATTTGTCAGGATTTAAAGCCACCCAATAATCTTTTAAATCACGCTCTTTTAATTCAGAAGTATCTACTGAAATCAAAGAGGTTAATTTTTTGGCGATTTCTAACATTTTTGAAGCCTTCGCATCTGCAGGTCTTGTATAGTTAATCGATAATTTAGGCTTGTTTCCTACTAAAACTCGACCTTGGCTATCATAGATAGATCCTCGAGGAACAGCTTTTTTGGAAGTGGTTGTTTCAGTTCGTTGAACGAGAGCAACAAACTCATCCCCTTTAACTAATTGGACATACGCCAAACGGCTAATCAACGCAATAAATGAAAAGAATACAATTAAAAATAATAAATTTAAACGAAATGGAATATGTGATTTTTTCTTTTTGTTTTTTGATTTTCTTTTATTCAACATAATAAACTCCATGCATATTCTAGTAACTCATAACAGTATACCATAAATTCCTATTTGAACTATATAAAAAGGGGTTAATTAATTACTAAGATTTTGGACTTTACTACCAAATTTTTCGTGCAGCAAATCCAATAACGTGCTATGCTATCATTGAATACAACTAAGGAGATTTCTATGAAAACTGAGCGCAATTGGAATAAAAGAAAATACTACAGCCTTAGTATTTTTATCCCATTATTCCTCCTTCTTTTTATATTTATTCTTTTTTCAATAACCCCATTTGGAAATCGCACTTGGCTAACCGTCGATTTGGGGCAACAATACGTCGATTTCTTTGCTTATTATCAGGATACTCTATTGCACCATCCTGAACAGTTCTTTTATAGCTTTTCCAAATCCATCGGTGGAGAGATGGTAAGCTTATGGTCTTATTATTTATTAAGTCCCTTTAACTTGATTTTTCTTATAATTCCAAAATCACATATTACAATAGGAGTCTCACTTCTGATTCTCTTGAAACTCATTTTTTGTACGGTCAGCTTTGCCTATTTTTTGGATAAGAAATTTGGAAAAAGAGATTTGAATGCACTTCTATTTGCACTTTCTTATGGGTTTATGAGTTATCTATCGGTTAATCAACTCAATATCATGTGGCTAGATGCCTTGATTGGTCTTCCAGTCATTTTATTAGGAGTTGACTCGCTCATTAACAATGAAAATCCGATTCGGTATATTCTTCCATTGGCAATCACCGTTTTAGCTAATTATTATACAGGATATATGATTTGTCTCTTTTTAGTATTTTATTTTCCTTATGCTTATTTGCTTCAAAAAAGAAGCTTTCAATGGAAGGATTTTCTTAA
>CALIJD010000131.1 GCA_938017885.1 uncultured Granulicatella sp. | reverse complement strand
CAAAATACACAGGGCCAGATATGACAGATTTTGGTCGCCGTTGCTTACAAGACGAAGCGTTTAATGAAGTTTATCAAGAAGTGAAAAAAGACTTTTGTGAGAAAATTTTAACGGATGATGCATTTGCAGCGGAATTCGGAGAATTAGGGAATATTTATGGTTCGCAGTGGCGTCATTGGAAAACTTCAAAAGGGGAAACCATTGACCAAATCGAAGACTTACTCAACTTGTTGAAGAATTCTCCAGATTCACGTCGGATGATTGTTTCTGCTTGGAATCCAGAAGATGTTCCAAGTATGGCTCTTCCACCATGCCACACGATGTTCCAATTTTATGTTGCGGATGGAAAATTAAGTTGCCAATTATATCAACGTAGTGCTGACGTGTTCCTTGGAGTACCGTTCAACATCGCAAGCTATGCCTTACTAACACATTTGATTGCTAATGAAGTAGGATTAGAAGTAGGTGAATTTGTACATACTTTAGGAGATGCACACATTTACTTAAATCATATGGAACAAGTAAAAACACAATTAGCGCGTGAAGAGATGGCCTTACCTACACTAGTTTTAAAATATCCTGAAAAATCGATGTTTGATATTGATGTTACGGATGTCGTTGTCGAAGGATATCAATCACATCCAACCATTAAAGCACCTATTGCTGTTTAATGCAGGAGGAAAAGTATGCTAATTTATATTTGGGCTCAAGATGAGAAAGGCCTAGTCGGAAAAGATGGGACACTTCCTTGGCGTTTGCCGAATGATTTGAAGTTCTTTAAAGAAGTCACGATGGGGCAAACAATATTAATGGGTCGAAAGACTTTTGAAGGAATGGGCAGTCGCTTACTTCCGGGGCGACAAACCATTATCCTAACCACTAGCTTGGATTATATTGTTCCTGGTGCAGAGGTTGTTACAAATGTTGAGGAGATTGTTGAAGACAGTCGGTATGAGGATATTTATGTTTGTGGTGGAGCACAAGTATATAACCTGTTAAAAAATCATGTGGAGCTTCTCTATTGTACGAGAATTCATGCTAGTTTTGAGGGAGATACTTATTTTCCAACAGAATTTCCTTGGCGCGATTTTATTAAAGTAAAATCGTTAGAAGGGGAAATGGACGAAAAAAATCTCTATCCTCACACCTTTGAAATTTATGAACGAAAAGAGGGTTCTTATGACCACTTGGCATGATGTGATTGGGGAAGAAAAAGAAAAGGAATACTTTAAAAAGGTTCGTTTGTTTGAAAGAGAAGAACGAAGTCGACATCAAGTTTTTCCAAAAGCGGAGAATGTATTTAAGGCGCTTGAACTCACACCATTCGATCAAGTGAAAGTGGTTATCTTGGGTCAAGACCCTTATCACGGAGAACATCAAGCGCATGGACTTAGTTTTTCAGTGCAACAAGGAGTTGCCCTTCCTCCTTCCTTGCAAAACATTTATAAGGAAATGGAAACAGATTTAGGAATCCCAGTAGGAAAGACTGGAGAGTTAACCTCTTGGGCAAAACAAGGGGTACTCCTTCTCAACACCGTTTTAACAGTCCGAGCACATGAAGCGAATAGTCATCGTGGAATGGGATGGGAAACTTTTACAGATGCGGTGATTTCGTCTTTAAATAAAAGTAATCACCCAATCGTATTTCTATTATGGGGGAAACCTGCGCAATCCAAAGAAAAATTGATTACAAATGCGAAACACTTGATTTTAAAAGCGCCACATCCAAGCCCACTGTCTGCTTATCGAGGCTTCTTTGGAAGTAAGCCATTTAGTAAA
>CALIJD010000130.1 GCA_938017885.1 uncultured Granulicatella sp. | reverse complement strand
TAGCAACGCTCTATTAAAAGATTGATGAGTTGCCATTTGACTTCGAACGTCGTCGTATGAGCGTTATCGTGCAAGAAGACGATGAAGCAGTGCTTGTAACTAAAGGGGCACTAGAAGAAATACTTAGCATCTCTACGCATGTAAAAGACGGAGAAGAAGTTCGTCCGATTACAGAGGACATCCGCGAATCCATCCTAGAAGCGGTGAGTGGCTTAAACGAACAAGGGCTTCGTGTGCTTGGGGTGAGTCAAAAGAAATATCAAGATATTCACCATGCATTCACTGTGGAAGATGAATCCAATATGATTCTAATGGGATACTTAGCCTTCCTTGATCCACCAAAACCTTCAGCAGCTCCAGCTATTCAAGCGTTGAAAGAGCATGGCGTAACGACGAAGATTCTTACAGGGGATAATGAAAAAGTCACACTAACAGTCTGTGAAAAAGTAGGACTACCGGTGGATAAAGTCTTACTTGGTACAGAAATCCAAAATATGAGCGATGAAGAGTTAGCAACAGTTGCTGAAGAAACAACCATTTTCGCTAAATTATCTCCAGACCAAAAGGCCCGCATTATTCATTTACTTAAAGCAAAAGGTCACAAAATTGGTTACATGGGAGACGGTATCAATGATGCACCATCTTTAAAAGTAGCAGATGTTGGAATTTCTGTGGATGGTGCCGTGGATATTGCTAAAGAAGTGGCTGATGTCGTTCTGTTAGATAAGGACTTACTCGTTCTTGAAAAAGGATTAATTGAAGGTCGTAAAGTTTATGCGAATATGACAAAATATATTAAGATGACCGTTTCATCAAACTTCGGAAATATATTCTCAGTATTATTCGCAAGTATTTTCCTACCATTCTTACCAATGGCTCCAGTTCACTTAATCGTATTGAACTTAATCTATGATTTAAGCTGTGTGGCATTACCATTTGATAATGTAGATGCAGATTTCTTAAAAGAACCACGCGCATGGACAGCTAGTTCTATCACACGATTCATGGCTTGGTTTGGACCAACCAGTTCCATCTTTGACATTATCACATTTGCGATTATGTTCTTTGGAATTGCACCGATGATTACTGGAAGTAGTTACGCCACATCTACAAATCCTGCATTCTTCTTGATGGTCTTCCAAACAGGTTGGTTTATTGAATCTATGTGGTCTCAAACGATGGTTATTTATATGTTACGTTCACCAAAATTACCATTTGTACATTCAAAACCAGCATTCTCGTTGCTAGTCACATCCTTATTTGCGTTATTTGTTGTAACGGTTCTTCCTTACACACCACTAGCAGCACCATTAAAACTTGCACCGCTAAATGGACTATACTTCCTTGCATTGATTCTTATTATCGCAGGATATATGTTCTTAGTAACGATTGTAAAAAAAGCATATATAAAAAAATATAAGGAATGGTTATAACTCAAAAGAGCTATCGTAACAAGTTGTTATGATAGCTTTTTTTGTTCCATATGTGCTATTCTTCAATCATAAAAACATTAGGGGTGATTTTATGGAAAAAATTATTTACACGACAACAGCTGTGAACGTAGATGCGTTAAATGGGAAATCATTTATTGAGGGAAATGGTGATAAAAATTGGGAAGTTGAAATTTCATCTCCTTTAAGCGAAAAAAAAGGAACCAATCCTGAGCAATTATTTGCACTGGCTTATGCCACTTGT
>CALIJD010000129.1 GCA_938017885.1 uncultured Granulicatella sp. | reverse complement strand
AGATCCGATTATTCCTGTTAAATATGATATCCATACTTTTGAAGATAAAGTCAAGAATAAGTTAGAACTTCAGAAAGAGTTAGAATTAGAAGTGAGTGAGAGTATTCCATTAATTGGTATGGTTACAAGATTAACTCATCAAAAAGGAATTGATCTTCTCTTGCAGGCTAGCGAGGATATTTTAAGAACAGGGGCACAGTTGGTTGTGTTAGGAACCGGGGACGCTCATTATGAGAGTGCTTTACGTTCTCTGGAAAATTATCGTCATGATCGAGTTCGCAGTATTCTTCTCTTTTCTAATGAAATGTCCGCAAAAATTTATGCTTCTAGTGATATTTTCTTAATGCCTTCTAAAACTGAGCCTTGTGGGTTATCACAATTAATCTCAATGAGATACGGTACAGTTCCAGTTGTTCATCGTGTAGGGGGCTTACGTGATACTGTGATTCCGTTCACTGGAGTAGAAGGAAATGGATTCACGTTTGAAAGTTTCCAATCGGGAGATATGATGGATGCAATTTATCGTGCAGTAACTTGTTTCTATCAATCACCTGATGAATGGAATCAAATTATCAAAAATAATCTCAATAAAGATGTTAGTTGGGAAAAATCTGCTAAACAATATTTGTCGTTGTATCAAGAAGTGCTGTAAAAGAAAGAGGAGTCTAAATGGTTGAGAAAAGTTTAGTTAGTCGTGTTGACAATTCGTTAAAGAATCAATTTGGTGTTATTATTTCAAACGCGAGTAAACGACAAGTCTATGAAGCATTAATGAGATCTGTTCGTGATATTTTAATGGAAAAGAAATTTAGTTATGAACAAACTTTAAAACAAACTCGTCAGAAACGTGCCTATTATATGTCAATGGAATTTTTAGTTGGCCGTACTTTGCGAAACAATTTATTTAATTTAGGACTTGAATCAGAAGCAAAAGATTATTTGAAAGAAAATAACTTTTCATTAAATGAAATCTACAATATGGAACCTGACCCAGGACTTGGAAATGGTGGATTAGGGAGACTTGCTGCATGTTATTTAGATGCATTAACAAGTAATGAGTATCCAGTAACAGGATTTTCTATTCTCTATGAATATGGTATCTTTAAGCAGGTTATTACTAATGGTTGGCAACAAGAGTTTCCAGATCAATGGTTAGATTTAGGGAAATATGGTTTAGTATATCGTAACGATGAAGAAGTCGAAGTACGGTTCTATGGTGAGTTAGAACAAGTGATGACAGATACAGGTTTAAAAGTAATCCATAAAAATTACACCTCTATCCAAGCAGAACCTTATGATTTATTGATTTCAGGATATGACGCTTCTGCAGTAAATACACTACGTCTATGGGAAGCAAAAGCCAAAACTGGTTTCAACATGAAGCTGTTTGAACGTGGTGAATATACTAAATCATCAGAGGCTGAAGCAATTGCGTCTTCTATTTCTAAATTATTATACCCAGCAGATGTTACTAATGAGGGTAAAGAGTTACGAATTAAACAACAATACTTCTTTATTAGTGCTTCATTACAACAATTAGTGAAGAACCATTATCATGAATTTGGCACATTAGAAAATTTCTCAGAACATGTAGCTCTTCACATTAATGATACTCACCCTGCGATGGGTGTTGCTGAATTAATGCGCTTATTAGTGGATGAATATGGCTATGATTGGGACAAAGCATGGCAAATTACGACAAAAACATTTGCTTATACAAACCACACGATTATGGCAGAAGCTTTGGAAAAATGGGCAGTTTCATTATTCCAACCAATTCTTCCTCGTATTTATTCTATTATTGAAGAAATTAATAGACGTTTTTGTTTATGGGTAATGGAACAAGGAAAAGAATATACATTGCATGATACAGCGATTATTTATGACGACATGATTAAGATGGCAAATCTTTCAATCGTAGGTAGTCATTATGTAAACGGAGTATCTAAACTGCATAGTGATATTCTTGTTCGTGATACTTTTAAAGCATTTAACAAATTATATCCTGGAAAATTTGGAAATGTTACGAATGGTATAGCTCATCGACGTTGGTTAGGACAAGCCAATCCCGAGTTAGCCTCTTATTTAGAACAATTAATTGGAAATGATTTTATTAAAGATCTTTCTGGTATTTCTAAATTAAATGCCTATAAGGATGACGAAAATGTTTTAGAGGCACTTAGAGAAATTAAACTAAAGAAAAAAGAGCAGTTAGCAGACTATATTCGAGAAACTCTAGCGATATCAGTAAATCCTCATTCAATCTTTGACGTACAGGTGAAGAGATTACATGAATACAAACGTCAATTATTAAATGCTTTGCACATTGTGTATCTTTACCATGAGATTAAATACAGTGGATTACGTCCGACACCACGCACGTTTATCTTTGCAGCGAAAGCTTCTTCTGGATATCAAATGGCGAAAAATATTATTAAATTCATTCACTCGATCTCTCAAATGGTTGAAAGTGATGAGTTAGTACGTGAGTATATTAAAGTTGTATTCATTCCTGATTACAAAGTGACTCTAGCGGAGATTATTTTGCCTGCTGCTGATGTGAGTGAACAAATTTCTCAAGCAGGAAAAGAGGCAAGTGGTACAGGTAATATGAAATTAATGTTAAACGGTGCGGTTACTCTGGGTACTATGGACGGAGCAAATGTTGAAATTTATGAATCTGTTGGTAAAGATAATATTGTTATCTTTGGTTTAGAAACAGAAGAAGTAGAAGCATTATATGCTCAAGGTTATAAACCGTGGGAGTACTATAATCGTTCACCTAAGATTAAGACGGTTCTTGATTTTATTCGTACGATGACAGTTGGTGGAATGAATTTTAACTTCATCGTGGATTATTTATTAACTCAAGATCATTATATGTGTCTTGCAGATTTTGATAGCTATGTTGAAGCACAAAAACGTATTGAAAAAGCCTATAATGATTCCAATAAATGGATGAAGATGAGTCTTTCAAATATTGCAAATGCAGGAATATTTTCAGCAGATCGTTCTGTGGAAGAGTATGCAAAAAATATATGGCATATAAAAAAGGTAGAAGGTTAAATGAAAAAGAAGATTATCACAACTGTGATAATCTTCTTTTTTATTTTTTGATTTTATAAACTGCAAACCCAACAGATGGAATGATTAATCCTTTAGGATGGTTACGTGTAGAAGTGCTAGAAAATATTTGTTTACCATGTAATCCTTCTACGAAATGAGAATGGTTGTTGATATTTACGGCACAAACAAGAGATTCTCTTTGGTAAATTAAACAACCATCTTGACAGTATATAACTTTAAAATCTCCTTTAAAGTCTTTTTTATGGTCATTCCTAAAATTTGTTAGAGTTAAATAATGATCAAAAATCTCTTGATTCAGTTTAGATTTATCAAAAGTTTTACGATTGTATGGGTCTCTAAATCCTTGCATTCCAATTTCGTCTCCATAATAAATAGATGGAACACCAGGAATCGTAAACTGGATAAAACTTGCTACTTTTAGTTTCCTAATAGCATCTTCTAATATATCTCCAGACAGCTCTAAATAAGGCCGTTCGTGGAGAGGGACATCCTCAGTATTATTAAACCCAATAGATGTTAAAATTCGTTCAGTATCATGGCTATCTAATAAGTTCATTAACACTTCTAAAGCAGGTTTAGGATAATGGTCGATGACTTCTTCAAGAGCATATTTTAATGCTGAAGCATCTTTTGTTTTAATAAAATCTATAATTGCATTTTTCCAAGGATAATTCATTACACTATCCAATTGTTCTCCAAGGAAATACTTTCTACGACGATCATAAGCTACTTTAGTTGTCGCATCTTCCCACACTTCTCCAATAATAAGTGCTTCAGAATCAGTTTTCTTTACAGTTCTGCGTAGCTCATCCAAAAACTCGTCAGGGAATTCATCTGCCACGTCTAATCGCCAACCAGAAATACCTAAATGTTGCCAAAATGGGAGAACCCCAT
>CALIJD010000128.1 GCA_938017885.1 uncultured Granulicatella sp. | reverse complement strand
TAAAACAGAAACAGATGCTAAAGCTGAGAAGGCAAAAGAAAAAGAAGATAAAACAGTAGAGAAAAAATCTGAAGAAGAAAAAGCTGCAACAGCTACTTCTGGAGAAAATAGAGAAGCAACTGAAAAAACAGCTCCAACGAAAGAGTGGGATTCTTCTAGTAGAGTAAAAGGGAAAGTAGAGGTTGTTGAAGAAGGTGGCGTTCGTTACAATAAATTAACTTCAACATCATCTAATGACAACGGAGCCAATGAAGCTTTATTCGAAAAACAAGGCTTACAAGCAGATGAAGAAGGAAATGTCAACATTGATTTAACCTTTAAGGCCAATACGGCACCTGCTGAAACTCGATTTGGTGTCTATCTAAAGTATAAAGATAATGACAACAACATCTTTGTAGGATATGACAAAGGTGGTTGGTTCTGGCAATATAAAGGACCAGGTGTAAACACATGGTATAGCAAGACTCGTGTAGAAGCACCTGCTATTGGTGAAGAAAATCATCTTTCTATTGTTTATAAAAAAGATGGTCAATTAAACGCAACGAATAATGGACAAAACTTATTTAGTACTGAGGTTGTTCCAGAGGCAGTGAAAAATGCTTTAGCGGGCATCAAGAAAGTTTACTTGAAAGCAGGTACATGGGGAACAGAATTAACTTCAGTATCGATTAAAGCAGATAACCAAGAAAATGTAAGACAAGATAATGAACCAAATAATCCAGTGGATGATGGTCTTGCTAGAAACGACCAAGATGTTCATTATGAAACGCTACAATCTGAAACATTAAAAGCGATTATTGATACTGCGTTTCCACGTGTGAAAGAATATGAATTAGATGGTAAAACATTAACAGGTCAAGTTCAAAAAATTGATAAAATGTCTATCAATGGCGTTTTAGTTAAACCAGAAGTTCAATATCGTAAAATTGACGATAAAACAGCTGAGTATGTGATGACAGTAAGAAATGATGATGAATTCATCAATGCTGAGATTACTGTTAAATTACAATTAGTAGGAAACGAAATGCATTTTGACGTTACTAAAGTAGTCAATAAAAATAACGTTGAAATGGGCAAACCGGTAGACAATGTTCGTAAACTCATTCAAACCATTGAATTTCCTGGAAATACACTTGTTTCAGTAGGATCTAACAAACAAAATGCTAAATTTGATGGGGCTCAAATGTCTACAAACACTCATAGATCTGGAGATTACCATTTAGATTTACATTCTGGAAAAATGAATGAATATACTTATGGATTTATGTATGGATTTGTTTCCTCAAATGAATTGTCAGCATCTGTTTGGAGTAATTCACAATTCACTTATCAAGGAAATGACTTTGCACGTCTTACTACTGCATTACAAAGAGTAGAAGGTGTGAACTACTTAGGAATTCAAAGCTCACCATATTGGTATCAACGTGCATATAAGAATTTGGTATACCCTGAATATACTTTAGAATTACCAAGTTCAAAAGTTGTCATTACAAAAGACTTAAACAAAGATAATGTCGTGGACTGGCAAGATGGCGCGATTGCATATCGTAATATCATGAACAATCCAAAAGGGGCAGAATCTGTTCCAGATTTAGTCGCTTATCGTATTGCGATGAACTTCGCTTCTCAAGCACAAAACCCATTCTTAATGACTTTAGATGGTATTAAGAAGATTAACTTACACACAGATGGTTTAGGTCAATCAATTCTTCTTAAAGGATATGGTAGTGAAGGTCACGACTCAGGTCACTTAAACTATGCAGATATCGGTAAGAGAATTGGTGGAGTTGAAGACTTCAAGAAACTCTTAGCAAGAGCAAGAGAATACGGTGCAAAAATCGGTATTCACGTAAACGCTTCTGAGACATATCCAGAGTCTAAATACTTTAGTGAAGCTATTCTTCGTAAAAATCCAGATGGAACTTACATGTATGGTTGGAACTGGCTAGACCAAGGGATTAATATTGATGCTAGCTATGACTTAGCTCATAACCGTCTTCAACGTTGGAAAGATTTGAAAGAAAAATTAGGAGAAGGACT
Source organism: uncultured Granulicatella sp. (assembly GCA_938017885.1). Taxonomy (GTDB): domain Bacteria; phylum Bacillota; class Bacilli; order Lactobacillales; family Aerococcaceae; genus Granulicatella. Next base: position 1,937 of record CALIJD010000128.1, on the reverse strand, counting down.
TGATTTCATTTATCTTGACGTATGGGGAAATGGACAATCAGGAGATAACTCTGCTTGGCCAACTCATATCATCTCTAAAGAAATTAATTCTCAAGGTTGGAGAATGACAATTGAATGGGGTTATGGTGCGGAATATGATTCAACATTCCAACACTGGGCAGCTGACTTAACTTACGGTGGATATACACTAAAAGGGATCAACTCAAATATTACTCGATTCATCCGTAACCACCAAAAAGATTCATGGGTGGGAGACTATCCAAGCTACGGTGGAGCAGCAAACTATCCATTACTTGGTGGATATAACATGAAAGACTTCGAAGGATGGCAAGGCCGAAGCGACTACGAAGGATATATTCGTAACCTCTTCGAAAACAACATTATGACGAAGTATTTCCAACACTACAAAGTATCTAAATGGATTAATGGAAACCCAGTTGCAATGAGCGACAACGGTCAAAACTATAAGTGGACACCAGAAATGGAAGTACATTTAACAAATGACAAAGGGGACGAAGTGAAAATCGTTCGTCAATCCAATGATCCAAATAGTCCAGATTATCGTAAACGTGTGACTACTTTAAATGGACGTGTCATCGAAAATGGTGGTAGCTATTTAGTTCCATGGAACTGGGATGAAAATGGTAAACCTTTAACAGGTGACAAAGAAAAAATGTACTTCTTTACAAACACAACTGGAACAACTGAATGGACACTTCCTGAAGATTGGACTGGAGATAAAGTATACCTCTATCGCTTAACAGACCAAGGAAAACAAGATGTTGTTGAATTAACAGTTGGTGCAGATCGTAAGGTTCAAATTACAGGGGATGCGTACCAACCATATGTGCTTTACAAAGCTCCTCAAGGCAAAAAGACAATGGTATGGAGTGAAGGATTACACATCTATGACCAAGGTTTCAACAGTGGAACATTAGATCATTGGGAAAAAACAGGAGATGCAGAGCATGCTGAAATTGTGAAATCCCAAGGAGCAAACGAAATGCTTCGTATTCAAGGAAACAAAGAAAGAGTAACCTTGAAACAACGATTAACTGATTTGAAACCAAATACGAAATATGCAGTTTATGTAGGGGTAGATAACCGTAGTGATGCTCGTGCAGATATTACAGTTCGCGTTGGCGATAAAGTAATTTCAAACTACACGAATAAATCAATTGCGAAAAACTATGTTCAAGCACATGCTCATAACACATTGAAAAAGAATGCAACCATCGATAACACAAGTTACTTCCAAAATATGTATGTATACTTTACTACAGGGGATGATGTTTCTAACGTAACATTAGAACTTGGTCGTGACGCTGATGAAAAAGCAACTTACTTCGATGAAATTCGTGTGTTTGAAAATAAATCAGTCATGTATGGTGATAACCACGATACAGGTTCTGGTAAATTCAAACAAAACTTTGAAGAGGTTCCTCAAGGAATCTTCCCATTTGTAGTTGGGGATGTAGAAGGGGTTCAAGATAACCGAACTCACTTATCTGAAAAACATGAACCATATACTCAACGTGGATGGAATGGTAAGAAAGTCAACGACGTAATTGAAGGGGATTGGTCATTGAAGACAAATGGTTTATCAGGATATGATAAACTTGTATACCAAACAATTCCTCAAAACTTCCGCTTTGAAGAAGGTAAAACATATAAAGTCACTTTCGATTACGAAGCAGGATCTAATGGAGCATACTCATTTGTAATTGGTAATGGAGAAAATAGCCGTCGTAGTAAATTAACAAAATATGATTTAGAAAACACTTGGGAAAAATCTTCAAAACCTAAGAGAGTAAGCTTCTACGTAACAGGTGAAAAAGGTGGAAACACTTGGGTTGGTATTTACTCAAATGCTCGTGGTGCAGATACGAAGAATGATACCAATAACAATGAAATCAACTTTAAAGGTTATAAAGACT
>CALIJD010000127.1 GCA_938017885.1 uncultured Granulicatella sp. | reverse complement strand
CAAAATTGATACAAACTCATTTGAAAATAAAAAGTGTATCATGCTTGAACCATCTTGCATCAAAAAATACCTTTGAGAATATTCTCAAAGGTATTTTGCGTTATTATCTGCGGTTTTGTTTTCCAGCGTTTCTTCCAACTGGTTTATTTTGGCGTTTTGCAAAAGTTTCTTGTTGCGTTGCTTTTTGTGCTGGTTTGCTTGGTATCTTACGTTCCGGTAAAACGATATTATCATGATTTAACTCTTCGTCAATTTGAGCTTTGATTTTTGGACGTAAGTAAGTGTTTTGAATCCAAGATTGTAAGATTTGAATTAAAGCGGAAGCGAAGAAGTAAATACCAACCCCTGCAGGTGATTGGAAAGTCATCATAAACATCATTACTGGTAAAATATAGTTCATAGAACGACTTTGTTTCTTTGTTTCTTCATCCATTCCCATTTGACTTACGAGAGATTGAATGTAGTATAGGGCAGCGGTAGCGATTGCTAGTGGAACAAATTCTTTCCCAAGAGCAATTCCCATGAAGTCACTGCTTGAAATCTCGTTAGATAACAAGATTGCATTATATAATCCGCTCCAAATTGGTAGTGTAATTAAGAGTGGAAGACATCCAGAACCAAGTCCGCCCATTAAAGAGACGTTATTTAGTTTGTATAACTCCATTTGTTCTTGTTGAATTTCTAGTTTTTCTTGAGGAGTCGCTGCTTGTTCTGCACGAGCAGTAATTTCTGCAATATACGGTTTCAAAACTGCCATCTTTTCTTGTTGTACAAGCATTGATTTCATTTGATGGAATTGTGTTGGCATTAATACCACACGGACTAGAACAGAAACGATAACAATCGCAATTGCGTAGTTTCCATTAAACATAGAAGCAATTTGATTTAGTAACCATTGTGTTGGAACGACTAGATACTCATAGAGCCATCCAACGGGTTGATGATCTGCATTATATTGCACGGTACATCCTGCTAATAGTAGTGGAAGAACGGTTGCAACGAAAAGCAGTTGAGTCTTTTTAGTAAGTTTCATAATCACTTTCCTTTTCATTTAATAACATGACTTATTTTACACGGGTTTCGTTGAAATAGCAATGTTCTTTATATAATTTCAAATTTTGTAAAAAGAGGGGCGTCTAACAAGGTACATTCTTCGTATCGGTCGACGCGTCCATACGGAGAAGTGGATGCTTTTACACGTTCGATAAAGCGACCGACAGCGTTTGGCTCCCCTTGAGCTACGACTAAGACAGAACCATCCATTTTATTTTGAACAGTTCCAGTAATCTCTAATTGAATAGCGAGTTGCTGTGTGAAGAAACGGAAGCCAACACCTTGAACTCGTCCCCAGACGCGAATTTGTCGAGTAATCATGGAAATTCCTCCTCAAATGATGATTTATTTGTCGTCTCTATGAAACAAGATTACCATGATTTCCTAAAATTTGGTATACTAAGATACGAGGTGAAAACATGTTTAAAGTGATTGAAACAGCTGGTCATGATGAACCATGGTGGTTTTTTGAAGACTGGGAAAAGATGATTGTTTCGACAGAAGAATTTGATGAGATTGAAGAGGCTCTTTGTGCCTATCAGGCTCTCTATCAAAAATTTGAAAAAAGCTATCCAGAAAAATGTGAGAAAGGATCTTGTTGTGTTGCATTCTGGAATTGTAACGAAACAGATTATTGTGTTCCTTGTGAATGTGACCTTCAGATTTTTCATGGGATTATGATAGTTGATGAAAAAAATCAATTAGTAGACTTGAAAGGAGAAGAACGTGGCTAAACAAACAAAGAAAAAAACGTCGAGAAGTAAAAATTCTCAAAACGCAAATCTCTTACTATCTATAGAAGCGTTAGCGGTATTTTTGATTGTTTATTGTCTATTAGCAATATTTCAACTGGGATTCTTGGGTAAATTTTTTGCAAACGTCATTCGTTTCTTTATAGGTGATTTATTTGTGTTCGGAGGTATTTGTGGAATCCTTGCTGGATTTGGAATGCTCTTTAGAGGACGGATGCCTAAAATTATTTGGAGATGGACCGTTGCAGCAGTTTGCTCAAGTATTGCCTTACTCCTATTTGTCTCGGTAATGACCTATAGTAGTTTTACGAGTTCGGGATCTCCTTTATTTCAAGAGATGATGAACCGATTTATGGTTGATTTTACATCCAATACGATTTCTCAAAATCTTGGGGGAGGGTTCATTGGAACGCTTCTATATGCAGGAACTTATTTCCTTGTATCGCAATGGGGAACTTATTTATTAGTATTCTTACTTCTAGTATGCAGCGCCTTACTTATTTTTGATATTCATTTAAGTGATGTTATGAATTTTGTTCGAACTCACGTATCGAATCTTTCTCAAAAAATTGCTGAGAAAAAAGCAGAAAAAGAAGCCAAACAAAAAGCACTTGGAGAAGAGGATTTATTTACTCCAAATTCAGAAATCCATCAGGGTGATTCTTTACTAGAAGAAGAACCGAAAAAGGAAGAACGAAAAGAACATTCCTTATTAAACCGAATGAAAAATGCCTTTTTTGATGATTATGAAGATGAATCAATGGTAGATGTGGATCAGGAATTTAATGAACCTGAATATAGTGAGCCAGTAGTCTTTCCAAATCCAGTTTCACCAGTGACACCAGTAGTTTCAAGTCCGTCGTCATTCTCTTCTAAAACAGAAGCAAACTCTCATCAAGAGGAAGCAGAGTTTGAGGATGATGGGGAAGATATCGGAGACTTAGCAATGGGTGGCGAGGAAAATGATGAAGACTATCAATTACCACCAGTGACCTTACTGAATCCCGTTCAACAATCCGATCAATCGAATGAACGTACAATTGTGGAACGCAATATGCGTATTTTAGAACGTACATTTGCAAGTTTCGGGGTGGATGCTAAAGTCATGCCGAACCCAATGCTAGGACCAGCCGTTACAAAATACGAAATTCAACCAGCAATCGGTGTGAAGGTAAGTAAGATTGTAAACTTGAGTGATGATATTGCTTTAGCACTTGCTGCCAAAGATATTCGTATCGAAGCGCCAATCCCAGGGAAGCCTTATGTAGGGATTGAAGTTCCAAATAGCCAAACAAGTTTTGTATCGTTTAGCGATGTGATTCAATCAGCGATTCAATCTCCAAAACCTTTAGACGTACCATTAGGAAGAGATATCTCTGGAAATGTTCGCCTTTGTGATATTACCAAAATGCCCCATATGTTAATTGCCGGTTCAACAGGTTCTGGTAAATCCGTATGTATTAACGGCATTATCACAAGTATTTTAATGAAGGCAAAGCCACATGAAGTGAAATTAATGATGATTGATCCAA
>CALIJD010000126.1 GCA_938017885.1 uncultured Granulicatella sp. | reverse complement strand
GTTTGGCACTCGCCTATATGGGGGACGGGATTTATGAAGTCTATGTCAGAAATCACGTGATGCAAAAAGGACTCACAAAGCCAAATCAATTGCATGCGACCGCAACGAAATTTGTTTCAGCAAAGGCACAAGCACGCTTGATGCAACAAATGCTAGAGCAAGAAAACTTCTTAAATGAAGAAGAATTAGAAATTTATAAACGAGGACGCAATAGTAAGAGTCATACAGTGGCCAAAAATGCAGACGTAGGAACTTACCGTATTGCGACTGGTTTTGAAGCATTGATGGGTTACTTATATTTATCTGGACAACAAGCACGCCTAGAAGAACTCATCAACTGGTGCTTACAACAAGTGGAAGGTGAACAGTAACATGGCACGAAATGAATATGCACCAAAGAAGAAATCAAGAAACGGAAATCGCTCAGAACGTGGGCGTTCAGAGCGCGCTGAGAAGAGACCACGCCCTACTCGGGAACACGTAGAACGTGCTGAAGCTCAGGATGTGGTGGACTTTGTGTTTGGACGCCATGCAGTCGTGGAAGCCTTGCAAACACCAGATCGTGTGAACCGTGTCTTTATCCAAGAAGGAACTTCTGGAAGAGATGCCGCAAAAGTGATTGAACTCGCACGTGAAAAAGGCATTCAAGTTCAAACCGTTCCGAAGACAAAGATTGAAGATTTGGTTGGAAATGCGGTTCATCAAGGCCTTGTAGCTTCGATTGCAGCCTATGAATACGCCAACATAGAAGATGTCTTCAAGAAAGCCGAAGAAAAAGGCGAAGATCCATTTATCGTCATCTTAGATGGAGTCGAAGATCCGCATAACTTAGGAAGTATTTTACGAACAGCTGATGCAACAGGCGTTCACGGGATTATTATTCCAAAACGCCGTTCCGCTTCACTGACGGCGACCGTTGCCAAAGCCTCAACAGGAGCCATCGAACATGTGCCAGTTGTCCGCGTGACGAATTTGACACAGACCATTGAACAATTGAAGGCTCGAGGCGTCTGGGTATTTGGAACCGACATGAACGGAACTGACTACCGCAAATGGAATACGAAAGGGCCTCTTGCAATTGTGATGGGGAACGAAGGAAAAGGCGTGTCTCGTATCGTGAAGGAAAGCGTGGACGAAATGGTGACCATTCCGATGGTTGGGCATGTCCAAAGTTTAAACGCGAGTGTGGCGAGTTCCTTAATGATGTACGAAGTCTTCCGTAATCGTTCGCTATAGAAACGGAGGGAGCAGGTTGAAAAAGCAACTCTACATTGTAGATGGTTACAATATGATTGGAGCGTGGCCGGAACTGGTCGCTTTAAAGAAGCAAGACGACTTAGTGAGCGCGCGGGATTTACTCATTCAACGCTGCTCGAATTTTCAAAAGTTTGAAAATATCGAAGTCTGGATTGTGTTCGACGCCCAATTTGTACCAGGGATTACGCAGTCGTTTGACCAAGCGCAAGTGAAAGTGATTTTCACCTCTGAAGGAGAAACGGCCGATAGTTATATTGAACGCACCGTTTCCGAAATGAACACGCGACTCGTACAAGTGTCTGTTGCGACTAGCGATTTAGCAGAGCAGTGGCTCATCTTCCAAAAAGGAGCGCTTCGAAAGTCTGCACGGGATTTTTATAAGGAATTAGAGAGCAGTCGCGATAAACAGACAGAGCTTACGCGTCATTTTCATCAAAAAGGAAACGGCAGAAGAAATCCGTGGAGTGACGCTCAACTGTCCTTATTGAATCACTTGCGATTCAGTTTAGGGTCTAAGAAAAGGAAGGAATAGTTCAGTTTTAGAGCTTTATTCATATAATATTCACAATTAGTCGTCTATGATTTCATATTAACAGTGTATAATCTGTGAAGAAACTTTATAATGAATAAGATTTACGTGAAAAAGGAGTGTAAATGATGCATGTTTTAATGATTGAAGATACAGAAGCAGTTTGCGAAATGATGGAAATGTTTTTTGAAAACGAAGGCTGGAAAGCAAGTTTCTATCATGATGGAAAAGAAGGCTTCGATGCTTTTATGGAAAATCAATCCAAATGGGGCATTGTGATTTTAGATGTAAACTTACCTAGCATGGATGGCATGCAAATTTGCCGTCAAATCCGTCAGGTAAATCAAGCTGTTCCAATCGTGATGCTGACAGCTCGTGATTCTGAAAGTGACCAAGTCATTGGTCTTGAAATCGGAGCGGACGACTATGTGGCGAAACCATTTAGCGCGGTAACGATTATGGCGCGTATTAAAGCTCTTTTACGTCGTACACAAAGAGCATCAGCATCAGCTAGTGGCGCAATATCAATGTTTGATGTAGAAACCGACCATGTCAAAATCAATACAAAGACGCATGAAGCGTTTATCGATGGTAAACAAATCGAAAACTTAACGCCAAAAGAGTTTGATTTATTAATGGTGATGGCGAAACATCAACGCCAAGTATTCACCCGTGAACATCTATTAACAAAAATCTGGGAAGATCCATTCTACGGCGATGAACGTACAGTAGATGCTCATATTAAGAAACTTCGCCAAAAGATTGAAGCTGTAGGGCCACACGTGATTCATACAGTTTGGGGCGTAGGGTATAAATTTGATAGTGAGTTGTAATCAATGAAGTACTTTTATCAGCAACTATTTGGGTTCCTTTCCGTTGTATTGGTAACCATTGTTGCTTGTGGAATTCTTTTCTATAATGTAATGAGCAATAATATCTACACGCAAAGATCGCAACAATTGCAGTCTTATGCCAAAGGGATTATTGCTTCTGAGATGAGCTATGCGGATATTAAAAAAATAGGGACGGCTTTAAAAGAAGAAAATGTCACTATTGCGATTTTTGACGAACAAAATAATATGACTTTTCCGTCGAAGCATCCTGCTAGTGAAAATTCGTTATCAGAAGAGGAGTTAAATCACCTAAAAAACGGGTCTGCCATTAACTTAAAAGAGGTTCAAACAGACTTCTCAGGAGATCCTGTAGAAAACTTATTGACCGTTTATTATCCGATTATTAAAGAAAAGCAATATAAAGGCTATGTCGCTTTAGCGAGTCCTATCAGTCGTATCCAAACAGAGGTGAGAGAACTTAGAAACTCGATGTTTATCGCGTTTGGTGCTGCGGGAATTATCGGAATGTTGATGAGCTTTATTTTTGCGAACTATCAAAACAGACGCATTAATAAATTACGTCAAGCGACCCATAAAATTTCTGAAGGGGACTTTGACGTTCAGTTGAAAGTAGATAGCCAAGATGAGTTTGACGAATTGATGCTAGACTTTAATAGCATGGCGCGTTCCTTACGTGAAATGGAAAAAGAAGTCGAGCGACAAGAAAATGTTCGTAGGCAATTTATGATGGACGTGGCTCATGAAATGAGAACACCTCTAACAACGATGAACGGCTTGTTAGATGGCTTGAAATATAATATGGTTCCGGAATCTAGAAGAGGACGTTCGCTCGAACTCATTTCAAGTGAAACACAACGATTGATTCGACTCGTCAATGAAAATCTGGACTATGAAAAAATTCGTTCAAACCAAATCGTGTTAGTGCAACATCGTTTTGCAGGTCTTGGAGCAATCCGAGCCGTTGTGGAACAAATGCAAGCACTGACTAAAGTGAAAAATAATGAAATCTCTTATGAATGTGATCCAGAGTTTAGTGTATATGCGGATTATGACCGTTTTGTACAAATTTTGGTGAATATTACGAAAAACGCAAACCAATTTACCGATGATGGTAAAATCGTGGTGAAAGCTTGGAACGATGGTAAAAAAGCCATTGTTGAAATTTCAGATACGGGAATTGGAATTGATAAGAGAGAAATTAATGAAATCTGGGAACGTTTCTATAAA
>CALIJD010000125.1 GCA_938017885.1 uncultured Granulicatella sp. | reverse complement strand
TCTAACGTTTCAATGCAGATCGTCCATTAGAAGAGGTTCGTCGTGACTTTGCAGGTCGTGCATTACAATTGAACAACTCAGTTCTTGATGTATTACCAAAAGACCTAGTAGTGAACACACACGTTTGCCGCGGTAACTTCCACTCAACATGGATTTCTCAAGGGGGATATGAAAAAGTCGAAGATGAGCTATTAGCAGGCGAACACGTACATGCGTACTACTTAGAATACGATACAGACCGTGCCGGCGACTTCAAGCCTCTTGCTAAAGTGGGTAACGAGAAGAAAGTCGTATTAGGACTCTTAACTTCAAAATTTGCAGATTTAGAAGACAAAGATGAAGTCATCGCTCGTATTAAAGAAGCTAGCCAATACGTGCCACTTGAAAACTTATACTTAAGTACTCAATGTGGATTTGCTTCAACAGAAGAAGGAAATGTCATTAAAGAAGAAGATCAATGGAAGAAAATTGCATTGATTACTGAAATCGCTCGTGAGGTTTGGGGAGAATAAGCCTCGCATTATAAAACGAACAAAAAGGCTGTGGGGAGAATAACTTTTGAACCACAGCCTTCCCCTATTTAGAAAGGATGAATACTATGTCAGCATTTCAACAACAATTAGCAAAAGTTTACGAAACATTAAAACAAGCAAACTGGATAAACTTAAGCCATCAAATCGATGCTGATAGCCCTCACTTCCCTGCTCTACCAGCATTGGAACAAAAAGATTTATTTACATTAAAAGATGGATTCCACGTGCAACAACTATCCGTAGTGACACAATACGGTACGCATATCGACCCACCTTGCCACTTCTATGAAGGCGGACGCTTCCTCGATGAAATCGAGTTGAAAGATTTATTATTACCACTCTACGTTATCGACCGTTCAAAAGAAGTAGCCGAAAATCCAAATTACGAATTAACAAAAGCAGATGTTTTAGCGTTTGAAGAAGAATACGGACAAATACAGCCTGGTGCCTTTGTTGCATTCCGTAGTGACTGGTCACATCGCTGGCCAAGCCAAGACGAAGTTCGTAATTTAGACGAAAACGATGTTCAACACACTCCAGGTTGGGCAAAAGATGCGCTTGAATTCCTAATCCACGAACGTCATGTGAAAGCCGTTGGTCACGAAACATTAGATACAGACTCAGGTGTTCATGCAGCAGCGCATGGTTTAACAAACGAATATTACTTATTAAGCCAAAATATCTTCCAAATCGAAGTATTAGCAAACCTTGACCAAGTTCCTGCAGTGGGTGCGGTAATTTCAATTTCATATCCAAACTGGAAACGGACTCCAGGGTCACCTGTTCGCGCCATTGCGTATTTACCAGAAGCTGAATAAACAAAAAGAGGAAACCACATGTCAAATCACGAAAACTGTAGCTGTTGTCAAAAAGCACCCTTTAGACTCGATCACGTAGGAAGTTTCTTACGTCCCGAACGTCTAAAAGAAGCCCGTGCGAAATTTAGTGCAGGAGAAATCTCTAGTGAAGAACTCGAACGCGTTGAAAACGAAGAAATCATTGCTTTAATCGAGAAAGAAAAAGAACTCGGCCTCAAGTCTGTCACTGACGGTGAATTCCGTCGTGCATTCTGGCACTTAGATTTCTTGGAACACTTAGAGGGGGTTGAACTTGTTGAAGTAGACCACTTCTCTGTTCAATTCAAAGATAAAGATGTGAAGCCAAAAACATTACGTATTGTTGGGAAAGTGGATTTCTCTGAAAACCATCCATTCGTAAAACACTTTAAATTCTTAAAAGAGCACGCTGGCGATACACCGGTGAAATTAACGATTCCTTCACCAAGTATGTTGCATTTGATTACGCAAGTTCGTGAGAAAAACTATGTACCCATTGAGCGCTATAAAGACAATGAAGCCCTCTTCTATGATGATGTGGTGGCAGCTTATCGTAAGGCGCTACAATGCTTCTACGACTTAGGATGCCGCAATATTCAATTAGACGACACTAGCTGGGGAGAATTCTGTGCATTAGACAAACGTGAAGCGTACGAAGCACGTGGATTTGACCTCGAACAAATCGCTCGGGACTATGTAGATGTATTAAACCGTGTGATTGAATGGAAACCTGAAGATTTAGTGGTGAATATGCATATTTGCCGCGGAAACTTCCGCTCAACATGGTTCTCTAGCGGTGGTTATGAACCAGTGGCGAAGACGCTATTTGGTCATTGCCGTGTGGATGGATTCTTCTTGGAATATGATAGTGACCGTGCTGGTGACTTTACTCCCCTTCGCTATATTAAAGACCAAAAAGTCGTTCTTGGTTTAATCACTTCTAAATCAGGGGACTTAGAAGATAAACGCGAAGTTATCGCTCGTATTAAAGAAGCCAGTCAGTACGTTCCTCTTGAACAATTATGCCTCAGCCCTCAATGTGGATTCTCTTCTACAGAAGAAGGCAATATCTTAACGATTGAAGCCCAATGGGATAAATTAAAACTGATCGACGAAATCGTTCATGAAGTTTGGGGATAAATTATAAAAAATACAGCTCCTACAGTTGCTTTGTAGGAGCTATTTTTATAGTTTTTAATCGGATGAGTGTATCAAAAATGATACGTATCATTTTTGATACATCAAAGAAAAATTTGTATGAAATGATTATGTTTTTTATAAGAACTGTTAGCTAGGATTTTTAATAAAATGTGTTATAATGAGTTGCAATATTTTAAGATTAGTTTTCTAAAAGGATTAGGGGTTAAAGGAAGGGTTCACTATGAAGAAAGAAATTTTTTCGATTCGAAAAATAAAGAAATATGCTGGATCTGTATTAATTGGTTCAGCATTTTTTGGTATGGGCACTACAGTAAATGCTGCGGGGACTACACAGTATCATTATTTGGATTATGCTAGCTTAAGTGATGAAGAAAAGCAGTTGATTCACTATGAAGTACCTCCACAAGAGGAGGAAGTTTATTATTTAGTATATAAAAAGACAATGGGAGTTTTACCTCATACAGGTACACAAACAAATCCAACTTCTTTTGTATTAGGCGGATTAGCTCTAGCAGCATCAAGTATCATCCTGGTCATTTCTAAGAAAAAGAAAAATAAGATTCTAGGAGCGATTCTTTTCACTACTGCGGGGATGGCTATCTTTATTCCTTCTACTGTATTTGCGATAGATTTCAGTAAGACCATTCATGAACCAACTCAAGAAGGAATCATCCAAATCGATGGGTATGAATATGTGGGGTATGTAGAAACAAAAAAACAACTACAACCAACTACTCCATCAGAAACATCAACTGCAAATACTACCGAAACTATTCAAAATCATACAACAAGTACAACCGTTAAAGCTCCAGATACTCCAAATGAAGATAATTTCTTCAACTGGGAACAAACCTAGATTAGAAGTGACAAAGGAAGTTATTCCTTATGCCACAACGGTTCAAAATGATGCGACTCTTCCAAAAGGAGAAACAAAAATTCTTCAAAAAGGTGTAGATGGAGAACGAACTATTTTTACCGAAATTCGTATTGAAAATGGAAAAGAAGTAAAAGTAATCGTTGACTCTATTATCACAAAAGAAGCAGTTCCTGAAGTAGTTTCTAATGGAACAAAAGAAGAAACAACGGTTCCTAATGTAGAAACTAGAGTAACTCCTGAAGAGGGAGAACCCTCTCCTACTGTGAATAAACCTAAATTAGAAATAACCGTTGAACCAATTCTTCATGGAAAAATCGTTCAAAATGATGTGACTCTTCCTAAAGGAGAAACGAAAGTCCTCCAACAAGGAACAAATGGAGAACGGACAGTCTTTACAGAAGTACGAGAAAACAATGGACTTGAAGAAAGAAAAATAATTGAATCCACTATCTCGAAGCCTGCTGTGGATGAAATTGTAGCAGTCGGAACAAAAGAAAACACAGTGGTAGAAGCTGTTGTTGAAGAAAAAGAGATGGTTGATGTTGATTTTTCGACTGAAATTACAGAAGATTCTTCTAAATATACAGACGATGTAACAATCCTTCAAGAAGGTGAAAAGGGACAATCTATCCTCACAAAACATTATAAAACAGTGAATGGCATTAAAGTTGGAGACCCAATTCATATCACTGAAGAAGTCATCAAACAAGCCAAACCGAAGAAAATCATTCAAGGCACAAAAGCCATTGACGGAACAACCTCTGAAGAAACCTTTGAAAGTATTCCTTTTAAAGAAATCGTTGAAGAGGATGCGACTTTACCAAAAGGAACGATGACCGTTTTAAAAAATGGTAAAGAAGGACGTAAAAAAATTACAAAAACGTTTAAAACCGTTAAAGGGGAAAAAACTTCTGAAGCACCTAGTGTAGAAGAAACCATTATAGAACCAGCTGAAAATAAGATTATTAAAAAAGGAACGAAAGAACTAGAAAAACCAGTCTTATCGATTCGTTCTTTACAAAAAAATGATTTAAAACGCACGGTTGAAGTGGATTATTCATTAACGAAACCAGAAGGCGTTACCATTCAATCGATTACCCTCACCTTAAAAAAAGAAGGCAAAGTTGAAAAAGAAATAACCCTTTCAGAGAATGAATTACACTCTGTTCTAGAAGGTTTTGATTACTATAAAGACTATACTCTATCTACATCAATGACATTTGATAGAGGGAATGGCACGGAAACGCAACTGTTGGAAGATCAAACGGTTCGATTAGAACTAAAGAAAATTGAAATTAAAGATGTGAGAGAAGTTCGTTTGGTTAGATACGAAAATCAAGAGGAACATAACGAAACTCGATTGACATCTGTTCCAACAGACACCAGTCATTATTATTTAAAAATCACTTCTGAAAATCATAAAACAACTTTATTAGCGGTAAAAACGATTGAAGAAATTGCCTCAAACGGAAAAGAAGTCTATAAAGTGACAGCCATGGCTGAAAATTTAGTGGATCGTCAGAAAAACCAAACTTTTGATGATGTATATACTTACTTTATCGAAAAACCAAGAACCCATGTGGGAAATGTGTATTATGATTTTGAAGACTTAGTGAATGCGATTCGTGAAAATCCGACAGGAGAATTTAGACTTGGTCAAAGTATGAGTGCGCGTAATGTAGCCTCTCAAGGAAAATCATATATTAAAGCAGAATTTACCGGAAAACTCTTAAGTGAAGATGGCAAACGTTTTGCGATTAAAGACTTGGAGCATCCATTATTCAATGTCATTAAGAATGCAACTATTAAAAATGTGAATTTTGAAAATGTGGATATGGATCAAAAGAATCAAGATGATATCGCAACGGTTGCCCAAACGATGAATGGAACTTCAGTGATTGAAGATGTTAAAGTAACAGGTTCTATTTCTGGTCGAAACAATGTGGCAGGGATTGTCAATTATATGAATGAAGGCACACGCATTGAAAATGTTGCTTTTATCGGAAAATTACATTCAACCAGTGGAAATGCCTCTAATTTAGGAGGGATTGCAGATAAAAATTACCGTGCCATTGTAAGACGAGCTTATGTCGATGCTACTTTAACAGGGAATAAAGTCCGTGCTAGTTTATTAGTGCCCTATGTTGAGTACGGAATGATTGGAGATTATTTGACGGGGACGAAAGGTTCTCTAACGCAGTCCGTTGCGAAAGGAATCATTCGTGTAAGAGAACCTATTCAATCAGCGGCATTTGCAAGTAAAACATGGCCATTTGGAACGGTAAAAGATAATGTCAGTTATGCAAAAGTAATCAATGGCGAAATGTTATTTGGTTCGGATGATATGACCAATGAGTATTCTCAACCACATATCAAACAATTATATAGCGTACAAGGTTATAGCGAAGGTAAAAAGACCTATAATAAATATCCTGATAAGCAAATCG
>CALIJD010000124.1 GCA_938017885.1 uncultured Granulicatella sp. | reverse complement strand
TTTTAAAAGGGTTTCATAATGAATAAAAAGGAGGATTTTTATGAAAAGCCCAAAAGAATTACACGAACGTTCTTTAGAATTGTTATCTGAACGTGGTGTAGACGTAGATCAAATTGCTGATTTAGTTTATTTCTTACAAGAAAAATATGTTCCTGGTTTGACAAAGGAAGAATGCCTAAGTAATGTTCTCAGCGTTTTAAAGAAACGTGAAGTACAAAATGCTGTTATTACCGGAATTGAAATGGATAAACTTGCTGAGAAAAAGAAATTACATCCATTATTAAACGATGTCTTATCTGAAGACGAGCCTCTATATGGAGTCGATGAAATCTTAGCATTATCAATCGTCAACGTATATGGTTCTATCGGATTTACAAACTATGGTTATATCGACAAAGTAAAACCAGGAATTCTTAAAAACTTAGATGATAAATCAACTGGTAAAGTAAACATCTTCTTAGACGACTTAGTAGGAGCTATCGCAGCCGCTGCAGCAAGCCGTCTAGCGCACAGCATTCCAGCAAAAGAAGAATTAGACTAATGATGCAAACATGCAAAAAGGATGAAACACAGCACTTCATCCTTTTCTATAAAAATAACGTTATACCGTATACGGTATAACGTTATTTTTTTACACTATTCTCCTAAAACGAGTCCAGCAAATTATTCAACTTTCGAAGTATCCATTTTACTGTATTTTAAAAGGAAAATTAGTACACAGACTGTTAATATAGAAATGAGACTTCCGACTTTCAACCCTGGCGGATCATAAGCCCAAACAATTTCATGTTCACCTCTCGTCAGTGTCACGCCCATAAACAAATCTAGTGATTTTTTCACCTCTTGTTTTTTTCCATCGACCAATACACTCCATCCAGAATGATAAGGAATCGTAAAGGTCGCAAATCCTTGATTCGAATCTGTAACTGTTACATGTGCTTTAACAGTCGAATTAGAGTAAGAGTCAATCGTAATAGAATTTTCTTTTTTGGTTTGTTCTAAAGCATTTGCGAGTGTTGGAATATCCAATTCATAAAATTTAATGTCTTGAACATTCCATTCTTTGACCTTTCCTTTTTCAAAAGAGAAATTTAAGGATGAAGCAAGATTCCCATTCCCAATTGGCCAAAGCTGATTCGAATGGAATCGAACTTCATAAGAATAATGCGCCCCGTCAAGCATCACTTTAGATTTATTAATATTTCCTGATTGCGATACAGGGATTTGAACAAAATATAGTTTATTTGGATTCATCGGTATCGTCCATTGGATTTGTGTCTCTTCCTCCTCATTAATCGCAGTATACTTTTCTCCAGACTGTTCTAGATTTTTAACAATCGGTTTAGGGGTAGTGATTTCCTTGAGAGCTGAAGTGGAGTTTAATCCAATGACTTCCAATAATTGATTGAGATTCGAAACCGGAGCATTTTGATTGAAGTGAACATTTCTAGCTTTGGATTCATTGGTCAAAAAGCCTAAGGAAAAAACATAAGGATTTTTATAGACCGTATATTTTTCAAAGGTATCTTCTTTTAAATACAGGCCTCTCATATCAGGGAAAGCCGTTTTCTCATCTCCTGTCATCATTACTCTAGAAACACCAAGGAGTGAATCGAGAATAACATTTCGATTGCTATAATTAGCGACTGATTGAGAAGTAGCCAAGCCTAATTGACCCAATTTTTGAATCAACGAATACTCTAAGCTAGAAGTAAAGTGAGAACCTCCATTGTAACCAAACGCAATTGGAAAATTAGCATAGGAAAGTCCTTTATGAATTTCCATCCGCTGAAAATCATCGCGAGTTTGTCCATATTGTTCGCCAAACTTGGAGGCTAATGTCATTTGCTCTTGTATACTATCACGACTTACAAAATAAGGAACTCTTCTTAAGCCAATAAAGGCGTTTAATGCGAGTTCAAGAAATACCACTCCACTCAACAGCTGATATCTTCTTTGAATATTGATTTTTGGAATAAAAACAATCATTAAAACAATCGTCCAAATAGCGAAAGCGAGTATTTTTTGTGAGGCATCCACAATTTTTAGAGAAGTCATCAACGAAGCGACTAGGATACTCCCAAATCCAACAGATGTCACTATTACATGAGTCCAATTGAATTCGGCCTTCCATTTCATTAAGCTCTCTGAAGCAAGCACCAATAGAAACGAATTAGCCATCCAAGAGTTTCTAAAATAAAATCCTACTGGTCTTTGGCCCATATGCCAAATTTGATCTAATCCTTGAATATGAAAAGACAATATCATTGCAACTAGCACAATGGACGCCATGATTTTTTTCCTTAGGGTAATTTCCCTGCAGGCATAAAAGGAGAACAATCCAAACAATCCTAGACTTCCTACAAATAGCTGAGGAAGTGCTCGTGGATCTCCCCATTCTTTTTCCCCGAGAGATCCTACGATAAATTTTTGACTCATTGAAACTAAGTCATTAACCGCTTTAAAGGACCATTCAAATGTACTACTAGCGCTGGCTTTACTTTCTAATAATGCACTGAAAACAGGCAACAGCCAAAAAGCAGCCATCCCTACTCCAATGAGAGAAAAAAGAGCTACTCGCATGATTTTTGCAAAAGTTTCTTTCCATGATTTTTCTTCAGAAAAAGTGATATACATTGTGTATAGAATAATCAAAAGGCACATCATATATCCTGTATAGAAATTGGTAATTAAACTCAATGCTAAAAATACCGGAAGTTTAACGGATTTCTTTCCATAAACAACATCCTCAATCCCCAAAAAGATAAAAGGCACATACACCAAATTATCTAAAAAATTAGGATTATAATGCTGAGAAATGATGAAACCACTTAACGCATAAGAAGTACATAATCCAACAGCGAGCCAGTATCGTTTTGATACAGCTTGATATTTTTTCTCAATAAAATAACCAAATACCACTCCCATAACTCCAAAACGAATTAAAGGAATGATATAACTGATGACATGAAAACTCGAGATAGGAAAAAGGACATATAAAAAAGTGAACGGACTTAAACTATTAAATCCCCATACACTCGGCATTGCCCCTCCTAATGATTTTTCAAATGACCAAAACAGTCCGCTAAAATCGCCATTCCAAAACATTTTATGTAATCCTATATATAATGGGAAGTACTGTGAAAGAAAATCTCCACTATGTATAGAATTTTTTGAAAAAGGGGTCAGCCCTAAACATAGGAAGACCCCCAACATCAATATAAATGGAATAAAAAATAACGAACTATACTTTAATTTCAATTTTGAAATTGTCATTACAGTCTACTCCTACTGGATTAAATCCACTTTTTAAAAATTGCAACTCCGTATATCACAACAGAAAAAACAGAAATAATTAAGCCTGCCATAAAGCCATCTGGTAAATAGGACATCTCAATAGTATGTTCACCAGAAGTAATTGGGAAGGCTAATAAACTATCCCAAATTTTCTTAGTTCCCACTACTTTTCCATCTACCTTCACTGTCCATCCTCTATCATACGGAATACTTGTCATCATCCAAGTACTATCATCCGTAATATTTACAGTTCCTTTAAAACTACTTTGATTCCAGTGTTCTACTTGCAAGCCTTGGCGTTGTCGTTCCTCAATAATACGATTTGCTAAAGCTCCATTGGTTCTTGCTAAACGTAAGCCTGAAAGATTAAACTCTTCATTCGAATCAATTTCAATCGTCAAATCTACCGCTTTTCCAAGAGAGTTATGAGCAATCTGAATTAATTGTGCTTGTTGGAATTTATTTTGGAAATCATAACTATTTCCATTCAGTAATATTCTAACGTTATTTTTATTTGAATGAGAAAGAATCTGAGGAATCGATACCCAATAATCTTCAGAAGATTGAGGAACTAAATGATACGTAATTTTCCCTGGTTTTGAGGAATCAATTCGTCGATACGTTTCATGTTTTGAAGAATCAAACACTTCCATATTTTCTAATTGCACATCATTGGCAGCTAGAATTGTTAAGTAAGACTCACTCGTTTGTCCCATTGCTTGAACAATTTTATTATGGTTTTGAATAGGTTGATGATTTTCAAGTTTAACCTTTGTTGTATCATCATTCACTCCAAAAGCAATCGGTAAAATTGGACCACCTTGATAAGTAATCGTTCTAGTTGCTTCAAACACAGGTTCTTTAGTCGTAATGTCTTTTCTGGTTACCATATTTCCAAATACATACATTTTAGAGGTATCCGGATATTCCTTCGTATATACAGGTTTTGGAGCCACTAAATATTTCACAGAAAATAGCGCATCTTGGAAAGGCGTTCCTTGATAATAAGTAGTAGCATTAATCCCGTTATTTCCTAATCGATCAAATAAATCTCTTGTACTATTTTCTAAGTTAGAACTAAATACAGATAAACCTGGATAGTCCACCATAAATGGATCATTTTTACTTAAATTAAATGATTTATTGATACGATAAAAGTCAGAATGATCTGGTCTAATCGGATTAATCGCTTCTTTTAATTGAAGTACAGCATCATGATACTTATAAGCATCGGTATATCCGACTCTAGACTGAACAATAGCCGCATTTGCCGTCAGTTCAACTACCGTGAGAGCTGCAATAACAGCCCATGGTTTCTTTACCTTTGTCCAGAATAAAGCAATAAGGATAATCATATAAATGCCGATTGTGGCTATGCGTTGCCAAACCGTCAAGAATGAATGAGTTTGATACTGAACAATCACAAAAATAATAGCCATACCGACAAATAAAATACTCGCTTCTTTTGGAGTAAAACGTTCCATTTCTCTTAAACTTAAATAAGAAAGATAAATCAAGAAGAAAGCAATAATCCATGAGAAGCGATAGAAAAATCCAGCAGGATTTTGTCCCATATGCCACAACTTACTTGTAAATTCATGGGCACAAGAAATCAAAAACACTACGAGAACAAAACTTGCTGCAATTTTACTCCATTTTGAAATCTTACTTGAAATAAAGTAATAAAGTGTTCCT
>CALIJD010000123.1 GCA_938017885.1 uncultured Granulicatella sp. | reverse complement strand
CAGAACTGAAGGGGAGCGATATTTTAAATAACGCTCGTGAAGCAGCATCAAAAACGCAAGACGAAATGATTAAAGAAGGTAAAGAAGTAGTCTCTCGTATGAAAGCAGAAGGGCAACGAGAAGTAGATTCGATGAAACAACGTGCCATTGCTCAAGTACAGGATGAGATTGTGGACTTGTCTATTCAACTTGCAAGTCAAATTCTTGAAAAAGAAGTGACAAAAGAAAGACATCAAGAAGTGATTGAGTCCTTCATTAAGGGGTTGGAAGGATAATGGTAAAATATCATAAAGATATCGTTAAAGAAGCCAGCCATTTTTATGCAAAGGCAAAATATGAAGGTCACTTAGATCAAGTAACAAATGAAATTAAAGCAATTTTAGATGGAATTCAAAATACATCTACTTTTAGACAGCTGATGCATTTGGAACATGTTTCGTATGATAACAAATTGGCAGTTCTAGAATCAACATTTCGTCACTTGTCTAGTGAAACGCAGGAGTATTTAGCGACTTTCCCATCAGAAGATGGTTCTATGAATATCGTAGAAGCACTAGAAGCGTTTCTTGAACTTTATAACGCAAATAAATTAGAAATTGTTTCTGCCATTCCTTTAACGGATGAGCAGATTGAACGTATTGCTATTGCTTTTCAAAATAAAACAGAAAAAGAATACGATTCTTGGGTAAATACAGTTGATCCTTCTGTTATAGGCGGTGTTCAATTAAAAACCAAAGAATTTCTTTTAGATGGAACAATTTCGAATAAATTAAAACAATTCAAAGAAAAAGTTAGCCAAACTGGATTGAAGAGGTGAGATGGCATAAATGGAAATGAGTAATATTACAGCGAGAATTCGTGACCAAATCGCTTCTTTTGAAACGAAAGAACAAATCGAAGAAATCGGAGAGGTTTCTTTCATTGGTGACGGAATTGCTCGTGTCATCGGCCTTACAAACGTAATGGCTGGAGAATTAGTAGAATTTGAAAATGGCGCTTATGGTATGGCACAAAACTTGGAAAAACAAGATGTGGGTGTCATCATTTTTGGTTCATATGAGAACATTCATGAAGGAGAGCCTGTAAAACGTACAGGTCGTATTTTGGATGTTCCTGTTGGAGATGCGCTTATCGGGCGTGTTGTGGATGCGTTAGGCCGTCCAATTGACGGACTCGGTGCTATCGAAACAACAAAAAAACGTCCAGTAGAAAATGAAGCACCTGGCGTTATGCAACGTCAAAGTGTAAAACAATCATTACCTACAGGATTAAAAGTAGTTGATGCCTTAGTGCCAATCGGTAAAGGGCAACGTGAGTTAATCATTGGTGACCGTAAAACTGGTAAAACGAGTATTGCAGTGGATACGATTTTGAACCAAAAAGGCAAAAATACATTATGTATTTATGTTGCAATTGGACAAAAAGAATCTACGGTTAAAGCCCTCGTTGAAACGTTAAAACGTTATGGAGCCATGGAATATACAACGGTTGTATCAGCTAGTGCTTCTCAACCAGCACCGATGCTTTATATCGCACCATATGCAGGTACTGCAATGGGTGAAGAGTGGATGTATCAAGGTCGCGACGTGTTAATTGTGTATGATGATTTATCTAAACAAGCGGCAGCTTACCGTGAAATTTCCCTATTACTTCGTCGTCCACCAGGTCGTGAAGCTTATCCAGGGGATGTATTCTACTTACACTCACGTCTACTAGAACGTGCAGCGAAATTAAGTGATGAATTAGGAGCAGGTTCACTAACAGCCTTACCAATCATCGAAACTCAAGCAGGTGATATTTCTGCATATATCCCAACAAATGTTATCTCAATTACAGATGGACAAATTTTCTTAGAAAGTGACTTGTTCTACTCTGGGGTACGTCCTGGGTTATCTGCCGGATTATCTGTATCGCGTGTTGGGGGTTCTGCCCAAATTAAAGCGATGAAGAAAGTTTCTGGTACATTACGTATCGACTTAGCAAGTTACCGTGAGTTAGAAGCCTTCACACAATTTGGGTCTGACTTAGATGCGGCAACTCAACAAAAATTAAATCGTGGTAAACGTACAGTTGAAGTCTTGAAACAAGATGTTCACCAACCGTTACCAATCGAATATCAAGTATCGATTTTATTTGCTTTAACACATGGTTTATTAGATGCGATTCCAATCGATCGTATTAAATCATTTGAAAAAGCGTTATATCAACATTTAGAAAGCGAACATAGAGATTTATTGAATGAAATCCGTGATCAACATGTGATTTCGGATGAAGAGAAATTCTACAAAGTGATTGAGAGTTTCAAACAAATTCATTTATTTGAACGTGTTCAATAAGCGTAGAAAGGAGAGGTGACCTGAATGACGGCTTCCTTAAATGATTTAAAGAAGAGAATTGTTTCAACAAAGAAAACAAGTCAAATCACTAGCGCCATGCAGATGGTCTCTGCAGCAAAATTAGCCAAATCAGAGCAAGCAGTGCGTCACTATCAAGACTACGCTCAAAAAATCCGTGAAGTTGTAACTCACTTACTATACGCAAATCACAATAAAGAAGAGGTTGTCGATGAAACGACAGAAGAAGGAGAAGAAGTAACTTCTTTTATCGACTATCATGACTTATTAATTGAACGTCCGGTTCAAAAGACTGGATACCTAGTGATTTCATCTGACCAAGGACTTGCTGGGAGTTACAACTCTTCCATTTTCCAATCAACAAGAGAAATGTTAGAGTTAGACCACCAATCAAAGGATGAATATGTCATCTTAACAATTGGGGATGCTGCAAGTCGCTTCTTCAAAAAAATGGGAGTGGATGTACGTCTTGAAATTAATGATGTATCAGATATTCCAACCTTTGAAGAAGTAAGAAAGATTGTGTCAAGTGCGGTCCAAATGTTCCGTGATGGTGAATTTGATGAATTTTACGTTTGCTATAATCACCATGTAAATGCACTTTTATCAAACTATCGTGTTGAAAAAATGTTACCAATTATCGACTTGGATGAAGATGAAGCAAAAGAGTACGAATTGGATTATATTTTCGAACCAAATAAGGAAATAATTATGGACATCTTGCTCCCACAATATGCGGAATCGCTTATTTACGGAGCCATTATCGATGCTAAATCTGCAGAGCATGC
Source organism: uncultured Granulicatella sp. (assembly GCA_938017885.1). Classification (GTDB taxonomy): domain Bacteria; phylum Bacillota; class Bacilli; order Lactobacillales; family Aerococcaceae; genus Granulicatella. Next base: position 385 of record CALIJD010000123.1, on the reverse strand, counting down.
CTCTCGTATGACTGCGATGAGAAGTGCTACCGATAATGCCAAAGATTTAATCAGTAACTTAACGCAAGATTTGAACCAGAGACGACAAGCGCAAATTACACAAGAAATTACAGAAATTGTCGGTGGAGCAGCCGCTCTGGAAGAACATTAGGATTTTAGAAGGAGGAAAATGGATTGAGAACTGGAAAGATTTTACAAGTAGTAGGGCCAGTTGTAGACGTGGTATTTCCTTTAGAAGAAGGCGTTCCAGATATTCATAATGCATTACAAGTTGTGAAAACAACAAGTGACGGAAGTGAAAAGACTGTTACATTGGAAACTGCTGTAACTGCTTTCGTTGCAGAATCTGAACCTAAAGCTACGTCTCCATTTGCAGTATTTGCTG
>CALIJD010000122.1 GCA_938017885.1 uncultured Granulicatella sp. | reverse complement strand
AACTTTGAATGGTAGATCTACTTAGACCAAGCTCCACAGTTAACACTTTGTCTAATCGTTCAGTCTTTTCTAACTCAAGTTTTATTTTTTTAAATACTGATGTCATAGCGCTCTCCTATTTTGATTGTTCTTTAAAAATAACATAATAGAATAAGAAGATTACTCCGAAGGTTAAACAAATGTCTGCAATATTAAAGATTGGAAAATCAATAAATTCGAACTTAAACATATCGACAACATATCCTAATCGAATACGATCGATAAAGTTTCCTACAGCTCCAGCCAAAATTAAAGAGTATGCTATTAATAACAATTTGGATTTTCCTTTTTCTTTAAACATCAAATATAAAAGTGTTCCAACCGCTACTGCAGTGATTGCATAAAAGAAAACCATCTTTCCTTCAAACATCCCCCAAGCTGCTCCAGTATTTCGAACGTATAATAAGCTCACTATTCCATTAATAACCTGCATTCCATCATGTAAGTTAAAGCTATTTACAATCCATAATTTTACTAGTTGATCTGCAATAATTAGTACTGCGCTTAATATTAAATATAAAAACATATCGACTCTCCATTTCTTTTCAATAATAGTATTGTACAAAGAAGTCAAGGGTTAGTCAACGAACTGAAAATGATGTTAAATCGAAATACTTTTTCCACTCAAGGGGTAAAAACGGGTAAAATTTAACTAAAAATGGGGATAAAGTCCTAAAAATCAGTGAAAAGATTGAAAAAACAACAAAATACACGTATAATATCAACAAGAAAACGCATTACTGTAAAAGGAGTGTATTATGAAAAAAATCGCAGCCAAGGTATTCTTGATTAGCGCTGGGTTCTTATTTTTAGGAGCTTGCGGTAATACAAAGAAAAGTGCCGAATCTACTGTTCAAGAAGTACAAGATACCTTACCTGTTGTCGTTCAACAACTAAATGACATTCAAGCGTTAGAAAATTCGTTACAATCAGATTGGGAAGCGGATATCCAAGAAGATTACACGATGGCAACTTACGCTAAGAAAACGGGTAAAGTATTCACCAACATTCAAGAACGCCAGCAATTGTTGAAGTCCATGCAAAAATCGCTCAAAGTTCTATCAGATGATGCGACTAGACTAAGTAATTTGAAGGATAAGAACCTTCCTTCTGCAGAAATTCAAATTGTAGTTTCCAATCTTCAATCAATTGTTACTCATTTAAAGAACTACTCTGAATTATCTCAAAAACAATTAGAAAAAGAAGCTGAGTTTTTCGTTAGCATTTCTGGCGGAAAACAAACAAGTGATGAATTAAAAGCGCTCATTATCGAAGTGAACAATTCAGCTAACGAGCGTCAACAAATTATCGAAACAATTAATTCTCCTATCAGTGAGCTAGATAGACCAATACGTATTCTAAAAGCTCGTTTGGCGAATAACGGAAAGGGTGAGAAATGACGATGAAGAAAAAATCTTTATTAACGAGTATGCTCACTGTTGCCTCTGTTAGTTCACTACTCGCTTTCTATTCTGTGGCAAATGCACAAGATGCTGCTGATAGTAAATTAAATTTAAGAACCAATAGTCTATTACGTGTTCCCGTTAACATCCCTCAGGAACATATTTATGATTCGGGTATTTCTATTCCATATCCTGAAGACGGCGTTAAAGGTGTTTATTTACAGGCGTTTCGTGCTAAAGGACAAGATTTAGAAAACATGATTCAGTTCGTTAAGTCTACTCCAATTAACTCTCTTGTAATAGATGTCCGTGATGGATATGGACAAATTACAATGCCTCTGGATACTGATAATCAAGAAGTGAAGAAGCATACTGTTAATGAAGTACCAGATACTACTGCTCTTCTTAAACGGCTCGAAAAGGAACAAATTTATCCAATTGCTCGTATTGTATGTTTTGGAGACCGATTTGTTCCAAAAGAGAATCCTGAACGTTCATTTAAAAATGCTTTGGGACAGCTATGGTATACAGATGAAGGAGAAACATTCTTGAATCCATTCCTTAAAGAAAACTGGGAATACATTGCTGAAATTGCAATTGGTGCTGCTAAAGCAGGTTTTAAAGATATTCAATTAGACTACGTTCGTTTCCCACTTGGGTTTGAAACAGTTTCAGATGATTTAGTCTACGATAAAGGGGATT
>CALIJD010000121.1 GCA_938017885.1 uncultured Granulicatella sp. | reverse complement strand
TCTAACCGGCATACGACGTCCAGGAGTGCGGCGCGGTTTCGAGCTTTCGGAGCCGAATTGCAACCGCTTTGTCAGTGTGTCCTCACTTTTCTCCGTTCGGCTTGAGGGAAAAGAACAACCGTTTCTCCGGACCCTTTACCGTGAAATATGTCTTAAACAGACGAATTAGGAATAAAAGATGTAAGATCGTTCAACATATTCGTTGCTTCAATCATAATTTGACTAATATAATCTTTTTTTGTTGTATTACCAATTTGTTTGTCAATATAGCCTTGACCGCTTTCTCCAGATGCATGTACTGCACCTTTAGAACGTGTTTTTTGAGTCTTTTTCAGAAGAGAAATGTCGCGATCGGTATTTGGATATTTATGTTTTTCTAAAAATCTTCGCAATTTATCGATGCCTTTTTCATTTTTGATTGGCTGCAAATCAGCACCAATATCTTCTTCATTCAGAAGATCCACCAATAAAATTGCTAAACTCAATATTTGTTGTTCAAACTCGATGTTAGTGTCTTTAAGTGGAATACGGACTCGATTCAAATTCTCTCCCTCGCGTTCAGTACGTTTACGGTAAAGATGCCATCCCCAATTCTTGTGCCACGCTTCTTGCAGATTTCGGTAGGCGGATTTGAAACGATGTTCAGGATTCTTGCTTTCAATGATTTGCACCAAAAAAGAACGACGAAAAGCTATATTGCTCATAGTTTGAGTTGGTGGAATATTATATGCGAGCCAATGGGGGCGATATCTGCTGGGAATATGGCGACCAATATCACCAAGAAATACCGAAACGACGTCGGAACTTTCATTATCAATATGGACAGTCCACATATTGCCACAAGACAAATATCCGTCAGCGACATTGTAAAGCTTAGGATCATCGTAATAACGCTGAAGTACCTCTGCCTTAAAAAAGACAGGTGTCAGATAGCTTGGTGCAGTGGAAACTTTGGTAAAGTCATTAGTTAGCTTCTCTGGATTGCACGTGTATTTTATTTGTTGACCGTTGGTATCTTCCTTTATAATAAATTCTGGATAATCAAAAACCTCATCCCATGGCCAAATACCGCATTTATTCCGAGGCGGTGGTGGAAGAATACGTTTTACGAGAACTCTCGAACTTACACCTTTACTTTTAATTCCATCGCCTAATTCGCGTAAATAAGAGTAAAGTTCTTTCTTCTCTTTTGTTTTGAGTTCAGAAAAATCTTCTTTTGTTTTATCGCAACTAATATCAACATGCGCATCGGTGAACAGCACAACGTCGAGTTGACGAGCGGCCTGGTAGCGTTTAAGTAACGAAGTAAGTACTTCAATCTTATTGCCATCGAACCGAATGGCAATATCTTTTGAACCATCTTTTTTGATCTCAAAATAGTTACAAGTTCTTACATCACGCCAGAGATTCATTAATAAACGAAATTCCTCCGAAACGTGCATGACGCTAGGGACAACATTTCCAAAGTCTTGTTGGATTAAAAGCGGCTCGAGGCCTTCGGGACATTGTGAATATCTGACATATTCTATCGATTCATCATTATCGCTTGAAGGTTGCTCAACAAATCCAGGAAGCCCATCTCCTTTTGAGAGATTCCATGCTGAACGTTCGAGAATGGTCTTTCGTTCGCTGGAATGGGCTAAAACAACGTAACGGCCAACACTATTTCCATCTTCGGTCTTCCAACTATCGCTTAGTACCGTCCAAGGGTTATCACCATTTGTTAAGCTTTCTCTGATGATTTTATCTTGTCGCAATCGCCCGACAATGCATTTAGTTTTATTTTCTCCCATTGGTTTTCATCACATCCTTTTAAATTTAAGCTATAAAGCAACTCCTAATTTGCTAGAATTATAGCAGACGCATAGAGGCTGGAATTGCAGCGATGTCCAGGTCCTTGGCTGCTAGTGAGTACATCTTCGTCAACATCGGCGAAATGAGAAATGGATCCGGAAAACTTACCAGAATGCTTCGTTAGCCGACTGTGGCGGAGGATGGGGGATTCGAACCCCCGAGGGCTTGCACCCAACACGCT
>CALIJD010000120.1 GCA_938017885.1 uncultured Granulicatella sp. | reverse complement strand
CGATAAATTGCGTCAATGCGTAAATTGTGACAAGAACATTCCCAATATTCCAATGCTTTCCAAGTACCGCAAACGCTTGGTAGGCTCCATTTCTCATTAAGTCTTGTGGAATATTATTGCTATCAAAAATCATTCCCATTGCAAGAGAACCAAAGACCGCACAAATCCCAACCATCACCGCCATTGCAATCATTCCTTTTGGAAACTCTTTGGCAGGATTCTTGATTTTATGCACATAAGGAGACATACATTCCGCCCCTCCAACCGAGAAAACAAGAAGAGCTATGGTTGTAAAATACGAAAAGTCGAATTTCGGAATATACGTTTCAAGCTTATCCATATTTGCTGTTGCTAGTTGCAAATCAGGCTTAATAAATGGAACGCCAACTGCTAATAAAATGAACAAGATGGACATCACAAACATCGCGGTCCCTGCAATCGTTCCTAAAAATTTCAACGCACGTATTCCCTTGGTTGAGATATAGAGAATGACGAGGAATAGAGCTAAACTAATCGTTACAAGAAGTGGAATGGGAAGCTCGCCCACAATTCCTGAGTGTCCTTGGAATACCCAACCAAGCGCAATCAAAATCGTCTGTGGTTTTTGTGCTAAATAAGGAATCTGAACCACCCAAAATGTCCATGCGGCAAAATAAGCCAGTTTCTTTGTGGACGTATGTTTAATCCAGTCACTGACGCCCCCTTCACTATCTTGAAATGTCGCCCCTAATTGTCCAACCATCAATGAATACGGAATAAAGTAAATCACTAAAATAATCAACCACGATGTAATGACTACAATCCCTTGTTGGGCGAAGTTATTGACAACGTTCCCGAGCCCCCATACAAAATTAAATGCAATGAGAGCTATCATCAGCCAACTCAGTTGTTTTTCATTTTTTTCTTCCATGTTCTAACCTCCTAAACCCAACCTGCCATTAATCACTCACTGAATAGTGGTTGACCATTAAATTACTTGCACGAAGCAATACTTTATCGAGTAATGCAGCTGTCTTCTCTTCGATATAATCACTCATTTGTTGATTTTCCGCTTCGAAGTCGACTACTTCTCCTTTTTCAAGACGAGCATCTACTTGGGCAATCATGGCTTCTCCACGAGACAATGTATGTTTTTGATAACTTTCAATATCCGCTTGATGTTCCAAGTAATGCGCATCCGCAAGTCCTGCAATTAATCGGCTTGACCAGTAGAAGGAATCCGTTGAAACCTTCGCGGTAGTGTTGGCAAAGTACGCTGGAGTTGTTTCCACTTGCGTAAAGAAAGGAACGGCCGTCGTAAAAGGCATTGACCCATAAGAGACCCATTGAATTCCTGTTGTATCATGCGGACGATTTGGACGAATTTGTAGAATCGCCGTTTGACTCGTACGATTAATTCCTACCGTACGGAAACGACGATTGCTCTTTCCATCGCCTAAGTTCCCATAAGGATCATATGGTGTAAATTGGTAATGCGTACTCATCGATTCTTTCACATCTTCGACCGTAATTTTGCGATAAGGAACACGTGCCCAAGGGATTTCAAAGCTTGTTGGAGATTGTTCCACTTCAGGGTTAAACATGCGTTGAATATCCCAAGCACGAGGCGTATTATACAAGCGGTCTTTATCTCGTTGTGAACCGAATGCGTAACGTGGATTGAATGATTCTCCGTCAAAGTTCAAGTTCAAGTGGTGACGAATCATAAAGTCTTTCAAATCAGGGTCACACATGAAGTTTTCTTTATCTTCAAAATCAAAGAAATCGCTGCCGAGTTGGTTTGGATTTACGACATACGCATCATCGGGTACGCGGCGTGCCATCCAGTGATGTCCCCCGATAGATTCTAACCACCAAATTTCATTCACATCAGAAATCGCAATCCCATTTGACTCGTATGTTCCTGCCGTTTCCAGGAAATGTCCAAGACGTTCGACCCCTTCGCGCGCCGTTATAATATAAGGTAATACGAGCGTGAAGATGTCTTCTTCCCCAATTCCTGTTTCCACAAGTGGGTCGGCTCCTAATACACGTGGATTGGTCGAAATCGTTTCGGTGGCACTGACAGCAACATTATAGGCGTTAATCCCAGCAGCTCCCCAAATCCCTTCATTATTGATGGCGTTTGGCATGGCTGTATAGCGAACTGGGTTATCCGGTAAGTCTGTTTCAAATCCTGAAATCACGGATTTATAGTGACGTGGTTGGTCTTGGGGACGTACGACAATGAATTTCTTTGGAGTAAACTCTCCATTACATGAATCTTCCGTACGGGCTACAAGCGTGGAACCGTCATAGCTAGCTTTCTTGCCAACAAGAATGGTTGTACATGAATCATGTTCTTGGTCAAATCTCATAACAATTACCTCCATTTACTTTATTTCTACACTTAAATTATAGCCCTATTCGCACTTTTTCTCAAAGGGCTCCTCTCTATTATTTATCCTTATTTTCTTCCTAATGATAGGTAAAAAAAGAACCTAGCGTAAACTAGATTCTTTTGTATCTTCTATTTTTGTTTTCGTTTTCGATAAACCCATTCTGCGATGGTAATCGTCGCGGCAATCACCCATAAGACGAGCACCGTTGTGAGCGCGTATTTAATATTAAAATAAATAGCCGCCATACATAGCACTAACACCGCTGCAATTACGTAGCGTAAATTAAAGGGCGCTACTCGTTGCACATACCACCAGACAAAATCTTCGTTTTCATTTCTTGTCACTTTATAATCTTCTATTAACGCTTTAAACTTCTCAACCATCTGAATCCCTCCTACTTTTTATCCGGAATCACCCAAAATAGATAGTAAGTAATAAACACTGTCAACGCGCCAAGTCCAATTTTCACCCAAATAATCGGAGCGAAGTAAATAGAAATGGCCATTAAAATATAGATATAAATAATAATTTTCTTTTTACGACTACGCGCAATTGACTTCGTTTCGCGGTAATCTGCGACATAAAGCTGGTATAACTTAGTTTTTTGAAACCATTCTTCAAAGCGCCTTGAACTCTTTGAGAAACAAAATACGGTTAACAAAAGAAAGGGAGTTGTTGGAAGTACCGGAAGGACAATTCCTAATAACCCTATCGCTAATGAAACCCAGGCTATCACAAAATAAATAATTCTCATTGGATTGTTCTATTCCTCCTTAGCTAATTGTGTCATTCTTCGTTGGATACAAAACTCGAGTACTTTAGTGAGTACATAGAGAACTCCAGCAAAATAGAAGAAATAAACAAAGTAACTCACGGAGACATTAACGGCTAGAAGAAAGGTCGCTACTAGCACAATCACCCAAAACAACTTCAAGACGAACATCCATTTTTGCTTTTTCATCCATTGTTTGTCCGTTAATGTATGATCGCCTTTATCGAGAGCAATTATGGTATCAATAAACTTTGTAAAACGTTCTTTCAAGCATGGTCTCCTTTCCTCTTAAGTAAGCATAGTGTAGCATAGGATCATTCTTTTATCAATTAAATTTTAATCATATTTTAATCAAAATTAAAAATACAACTACGCCTCTTTGGGAATCGATTTAAACGACTCCAAAAGTGGTGTAGTTGTACCTCATTTTAATCTCTATTTTTCATTTCTTAATTTCGTAATGAAGTGCTCGATGCGATCTAACGCTGTCTTCAAATCTTCAATCGAATATGCATAAGAAATACGTAGAAAGCCTTCACCAGATTCCCCAAAAGCGGTTCCTGGAACAACGGCTAAACGTTCTTCTTCTACCAAGCGCATAGCAAATTCTTCTGAACTTAATCCGAATTGAGAAATGTTTGGGAAGATGTAGAAAGCTCCAAATGGCTCAAAGCAAGGAATCCCTAAGTCTTTGAAACGTTTCACCAAGTAACGGCGACGTTGGTTGTAGCTTTCGCGCATCTCAACAATGTCTTCTTCAGAATTACGAAGGGCATCCACACCCGCATATTGGCTAAGAGTTGGAGCTGACATAATCGCAAATTGGTGAATTTTATACATTTGTTCCATAATTGGCTCTGGAGCTAAAGCATACCCCAGTCTCCATCCCGTCATCGCAAATGCTTTTGAGAATCCTCCGATTAAAATTGTACGATCGCGCATACCCTCAATTTCCACAACGGATACGTGAGGTTTTCCAGTGTAAGTTAATTCTCCATATAATTCGTCTGAAACAACGATAATATCATGACGTTTTAATACATCACAAACCGCTTCTAAATCTTCACGTTCCATAATTGCCCCAGTTGGGTTATTCGGGAAGTTCATTAGAATCGCTTTTGTCTTCGGTGTAATCACTGCTTCTAAATCTTCAGGTGTTAAACGGAATTGATTTTCCTCTTTTAACGGAAGAATCACTGGAGTTCCATCGGCCATTGTAACCGCTGGGACATAAGAAACATACCCTGGGTCACAAATAATCACTTCATCCCCTGGGTTTAAAAGCACACGCATTGAAATATCAACGGCTTCACTTCCACCAACAGTGATGACACATTCATGCATTGGATCGTATTTTACCCCATGACGACCTTCTGTAAAGATACATACTTCTTCACGAAGCTCTTTTAACCCTGCATTGGCTGTATAGAATGTACGGCCTTCTTGCAACGCTTTAATCGCTTCTTGACGAATATGCCAAGGCGTATCAAAATCAGGCTCTCCAACCCCTAGTGAAACAATATCCTTGTATTCACTCGCCATATCAAAGAAACGACGAATCCCTGAAGGTTTCAAGTCCTTAATTTTATTATTTAACATATTTTCTAAATTCATGGAGTAACCACCTGACGTTTATCATCTGCTTTACCGACAAACATAGTGCCGTGATCTTTGTATTGTTTTAATACAACATGTGTTTTTGTAGATTGTACTTCTTCAATCACTGAAAGACGTGAAGATACGAAGTTTGCGATTTCACGCATTGGTGCTTTCTTTAATTGCACCATAAAATCGTATCCACCAGACATCAAGTACACTGCTTCTACTTCTGGGAAATGATAGATTTTTTCTGCAATACGGTCGAATCCTTTCCCTTTTTGAGGATTTACTTTTAATTCGATAATCGCTGAAACATTGACGTTATCAGTTTTTTCCCAGTTGATTAATGTATGGTAGCCACAAATAATTTTAGCTTCTTCCATCTCTTTAATACGGCGTGTGACTTCTTCCACATCCATTTCTAATAGAGAGGCAATTTCTTCTGGAGTTAAACGACTATTTTTCTCAATTAATTTTAAAATTTGCTCGTTCACTTCTTTGAACATAGACTTTCCTCCTTTAGTTGCACTTGCAACATTTTGTACTTTCCCATTGTACCCTTTTTTTGTGAGAATTCCTAAGAATTTATTGCAGTTTTATGAAATTTATAATTTTCTATAAAAAAGCTCTCTTCCAATCTGAAAGAGAGCTTCATTCTTTATTCCGCTGTTTGTTCAAAGTGAGCTACTAAGTCGTTGATAACTCCACTGGATACGATTGTGTCGATTTGTTTCATGGCATGGTACACGCTGTCTGATTTTGAAGAACCGTGTGATTTCACAACTGCTCCTTTAAGACCAAAGAGCACCGCACCCCCAAATTGTGAGTAGTCCAATGTATTCTTTAATCCGTAGAAGGTATTCTTGAGTAAGAGCGCTCCAAGTTTTCCTTGGATTCCTTGCCCCTTGATTCCTTCTTTTAGAAGTTCCATCATCGCAAGCGCTGTTCCTTCGATTGTTTTCAATACGGCGTTTCCTGTAAATCCGTCTGTCACCACGACATCCGCAGCACCTGTTAAGATGTCACGAGCTTCCACGTTGCCGATGAAGTTTAAGCTATCATCTTCTTTCAAGAGTCCGTAAACTTCTTTTGCGAGTTCGTTCCCTTTTCCTTCTTCAGCTCCATTCTTTAATAAGCCGACTGTTGGGTTTTCGTAACCAAGAACGTATTTTGAATAGTAGCTACCAAGAATACCGAATTGGTGAACATTCTTTGGTTTACATTCCGCGTTCGCACCTACGTCCATCATAATAAATTGACGGTTGTCTTTTCCAAGAACAGGCAACACTGGCATCAGTCCTGGACGGTCGATTCCTTTAATACGGCCAACCACTAATAAACCAGCCGTTAGAAGAGCCCCTGTATTTCCGCAAGAGAAGAGCGCATCTGCTTCTCCTTCTTTGACTGCTTTAGCTGCAACGACCATTGAAGCATCTTTCTTCGAACGAATCGCCTTAACCGGTTCGTCATCAGAGTTGATTTTTTCTGAACAGTGAATCACGCGAATATTTGGAAGAGATTCTTCCAAGCAGGCGTTCACTTTTGCTTCGTCTCCATATAATTGAAACTCGACTGTTGGCATTTCCTTTGCTGCAAGGACGACCCCTTGGACGATTTCTTTAGGAGCGTTATCTCCACCCATCGCGTCAATTGCAATTCTTACCATTGTTGTTCCTCCTCTTCTAGCCATGCGGCCCTGAAGTTATCCATTGATTTCTTTCGTTGTTTGTTCGATAAATGCCTTCATGCGTTTTGTCTCGGCTTTTTCTCCTGCTGGATCTTCCGAGGCATAAAGGATCGCATCTTTACGTGCTTGTTCTAGTATATCATAATCTCGTATTAAATCGGCAATCTTAAAGTCTGGAATACCGGACTGTTTCACGCCAAATACATCCCCAGAACCGCGGAGCTCCAAGTCTTTTTGACTGAGATAAAATCCATCCGTCGATTCGCACATAATACGCATGCGCTCTTTCCCGTTTTCAGTCTTTGGACTCGCTACTAAAATACACGTTGAAGCATGTTGTCCACGGCCGACACGTCCACGCAATTGGTGGAGTTGGGCTAACCCGAAGCGGTCCGCATCTAAAATCACCATCACTGTGGCATTCGGCACGTCCACCCCAACTTCAATCACCGTTGTTGAAACGAGTACTTGTATCTTGTTGGCTTTAAAGTCTGCCATCACCGATTCTTTTTCTTCAGCCGGCATTTTCCCGTGTAACAGTCCCACTTTCACGCGGTCTGAGAAATGCGCTGAAATCATTCGGTAAATCTCTTCAGCGTTTTGCACATCGAGATGTTCCGACTCTTCGATTAAAGGCGAAATCATATAGGCTTGGCGCCCTTTTTGAATT
>CALIJD010000119.1 GCA_938017885.1 uncultured Granulicatella sp. | reverse complement strand
TCTTTTCTATCGAACTTAAACTAGCTGTTATAGTTTACTTTCATTATTGGAGTAGTTTTTGAACATCTTCAATCATTAATTTAGTAGATTGTAATCCACCACCGCTGAGATACCATAAGTCAGAAGTTAATTGGATAACACGGTTATTCTTCACTGCATTTGTTTCTTTGAATAATGCATTGTTTAAAATTGTATCAGCATTTGAATTATCTCCACCAATTGCTAAAGTTCTGTTTAATAAAATAATAGTATCAGGATTAATTTCTTTAACCCCTTCAAAACTCATTTCTTGTCCATGACGACTATCTTCAATCTTAGCATCAGTCGCTTTGAATTTGAGTGATTGATAAAGGAATGCAAAACGTGAATCTGCGCCAAATGCGGACATCTTTCCTTCGTTAAGCATTAAAGTTAATGTTTTATTAGTCGATTTTTCATTCACATCAGCCACTTTCTTAATCGAAGCTTCTAGTGACTTAATTTCTTCCTCTGCTTTTGTCTCAGCCTCTTTACCAAATAGTGATGCTACTGAGCGTATGTTTTTAGAAACTGAATTCCAGTAGTCTTTTTGGTCCACTGAGAAAATAACAGTTGGTGCGATTTCTTTTAATTGGTCTAAGTATTTAATCGTACGGCCTGAAGCGATGATTAAATCTGGTTCTAATGCAGCGATGGCCTCAATATCTGGTTCCACCATTGATCCTGTTGGTTGTATACTTGAAGGTAAATCTTTTAAGTACGCTGGCAAAGTTTTTAAAGGCATCCCTACAATATGATCGACAAAACCAAGTTCGCGAATTGTATCGGCAACTCCTAAATCAAATACAACAATTTTCTTTGGTTTTGTTTTAACCTTTACTTCTTCTTTCCCGTTTGTAAGAGTCACTTCACTCTTTTCTTCTACAGCAGCAGCTTGAGTTTGAGTCGTAGCTCCATCTGTTTTCGTTGTTTGTCCGCAAGCTGCAAGGATAAATACAGCTACTAAACTAATTAAAGCTAAAATTTTTTTCATTTTAATTCTCCGTTCTTAATAATACATATTTTTTTATCATTCAATTCAACGACTTCAAGTGGAATTTCATATAATGCTGATAACACATCATCCTTCATCACTTTATCGACTGTATCATGGATAATACATTTTCCATCTTTAAAACAAGCAATTTCATCTGAAAAATTACTTGCCATATTTAAATCATGCATCACAATCACAATCGATTTTTCTTTTTCATCGACTAAGAATCGCAGTAAATTCATTACTTCATATGCTTGTTTTAAATCGAGATGATTTAATGGTTCATCCAGTAAAATCCATTCTGTATCCTGAGCCAAAACCATCGCAATGAGCGCTCGTTGATACTGACCTCCAGATAAAGTTCCAATGTCCTGAGTTCTAAAAGAGGTAAGATTTGTATTCACGAGCGCCTCTTCTACGATACGCTCGTCCTCTTTGGTTATTTTTCCTTTTGTGTAAGGGAAACGACCAAAGCGAACAAATTCTTCTACCGTCATACTGACATGTACCTGCTGATTTTGTTTTAAAACAGCGAGTTCTTTTGCTAATTCTGTTGAGTTCCATGCTTCAACTTCTTGACCGTTGATAAATATAAATCCTTCGTCTTTAGGAAGAAGCCGACTCATCATCCCTAAAAGCGTTGATTTTCCAGCACCATTTGGTCCTATAAAGGCAGTCAGTCGCTGTTTTGACACTTCTAAATCCACATAATCAACAACTGAATGTCGATATTTTTTAGTAACACCTTTAAGTTGCACCGTGCTCTGCTCCTTTCACTAATAAGATTAAATACAATACTCCACCAATCCCCTCAATAAATACGCTTATCGGAATTGTAAGAAGAAATACTCTCTCAACAATCAATTGAGCCGAAAGTACAATTACAAGCCCTAAAATAGCCGAAAATAGCCATAATACGCGATGTTTGTATTCTTTTGTCAGTTGATAGGTTAAATTCGCAATCATAAAACCTAAAAATTGAAGTGGCCCTACTAGAATCGTAGACAGACTCGTCATAATAATCACAATAACAATCACTACATTACTAAGTCGTTTTGTATTGATCCCTAACATTTTAGCCCCATCTACTCCTAAATGAAGAGCATCGAGCTTATGCCTTAATTTAAAGAACACTATCAATAACAAGCCAAATAATACTAGAGCTGCGAATATCAATATTGGTTGTGCATTCATCTTTTGGAATGAAGGATAAAGAGAGCTTTGGAGTTTATCAAATTCATTTGGATCCATTAATACTTGTAAGAATGTACTTGCATTTCTAAGAAGTATCGAAAATGCCATTGTCAGTAACAATAACACTTTAAAATTAGAAAGAAGCATTCCTTTAGAAACGTTCATTAATAACAGTACCAGCATTATCTGAATAGTAATTGTAACAGCATAAATAAGGGTTGATTGTTCTACTTTTAACCCTATTAAACTTTCAAAATAATATAGACCACTTTGAATAAAAACAAATAAACTCTCAATGCCTAAAACACCAGGTGTTAAAAATCGATTTTGCACAACGGTTTGAAAGCTAATCGTCGAGATTGGGATTGCACAAGATACAATCACCATAACCAGTAATTTTAATAATCGTCGTTGTAAAATAAAATTTGAAACAGTTGTACTATTTTTCGATGGTATCAGTAGATATGCTACTACTAGTAACACAACAATAATAGAAAGGATGCCTAAAAAGATTCTTGTTTTCTTTTTCATAGGTCTCCTCCTTTCTTTTCCAGGCGAATCACTTGGAAAATAAAGAGCGCGGCACCAATAATGCTTAGAATGATACTTACGGAAATTTCGTAAGGCGCAATCACTATGCGAGCAATAATGTCACAAGCTAACACAAGGCAGGCACCAACAAGCATTGTCAGCGGTACTAGAACTTTCATCTGAGAGCCATACCTCATGCGTACGATATTTGGAACAATCACCCCAATAAACGGTAAGCTTCCCACTGTAATCATCGTTACACTCGTCGTTAGCGCAATAAGCACTAATGTTAATGACTCCATTCGCTTGACTGGAACGCCAAGATTTCGACTAATATCTTCCCCCATGCTGACTACCGTATAGTATTGGGCAAAAATAATACTAAGTACTAAAACAAATAAGCATAAATACAGCCATTCATACTGATTGGTTTGAATCATTGAAAATGAACCTTGCATCCATGACGATAAACTCTGTACAAGCTGAAATTGATACGCAATAAATTGAGTGAAGGCTCCAATCACACCACCAAAAATCAATCCAATTAAAGGAATCATCCATTTTTGTTTAAGTGATAGATGTTGCTGTAATGCGATAAAAAGGGCCGATAACCCAATCGCAAACACAAATGACGTTGCCATCTTTTCTAACAGTCCAGGTGATGGGAATAACAATAAACTCATCATCAATCCTAATTTTGCGGCGTCGACCGTACCAATTGTACTTGGCGAAGCAAACTCATTTTGAGTGATCGTCTGCATTAATAATCCAGATACACTCATCGCCGAAGCAGATAATAGAATGCTGAATAATCTTGGAACCCTTGATTGCCAAAATAGTTGAGTCACACTTTCTCCTCCACTAAACAATTCATTCCAAGAGAAACTAGACGCTCCGACTGAGAGCGAAATAACGCTTAATATAAGTAATAATAAAATTAAATAACTAACTCTTTTCATGTTCTCTCTTTCTAATTGATAATCATTCTCAATTACCATATTTTTTAGTTTACCAAATTATTCACTAGATTTAAACCCTTTTTCATGAAAATAATAAAGTTTTCATAAAAATTGCAAAAAAAAGAAGCAGTCCTTAAAGACTGCTTCTCATACTCATTTCTTAATCTAAGAAATCTTTTAATTGTTTAGAACGACTTGGGTGGCGTAATTTACGTAATGCTTTCGCTTCAATTTGACGAATACGTTCACGAGTAACTCCGAATACTTGCCCTACTTGTTCTAATGTACGGATTTCACCGTTTTTATCAAGACCAAAACGTAAGCGAAGGACGTTTTCTTCACGATCTGTTAATTGTTCAAGAACTTCATCGAGTTGTTCTTTCAACAATGCATATGCTGTATGATCAGCTGGGCTTGTTGCGTTATCGTCTTCGATAAAATCACCTAAATGTGAATCATCCTCTTCCCCAATTGGAGTTTCAAGAGAGACTGGTTCTTGAGCGATTTTTAGAATTTCACGAACTTTTTCAGTTGGTAAATCCATTTCTGCTCCAATTTCTTCCGGTGTAGGTTCGCGTCCTAAATCTTGTAATAGTTGTCTTTGAACACGTACTAATTTGTTGATTGTTTCAACCATATGTACTGGAATACGAATTGTACGCGCTTGGTCTGCAATAGCACGTGTGATTGCTTGACGAATCCACCATGTCGCATAAGTCGAGAATTTGAATCCTTTCGTGTGGTCGAATTTCTCAACGGCTTTCATTAATCCCATATTTCCTTCTTGGATTAAATCTAAGAATTGCATTCCACGACCTACATAACGTTTTGCAATGGATACTACTAAACGAAGGTTGGCTTCAGCTAATTCTTGTTTAGCTTCTGTATCCCCTTCTTGAATTCGAAGAGCTAAAGCAACCTCTTCATCCGCACTAAGAAGTGGAACTCGTCCGATTTCTTTCAAATACATACGAACGGAGTCATTAATTTTTGTATTGGATGATAAAGCAGTATCATCTTCAACAGTTCCAACTTCAGCTTGTCGTTGACTTTCAACGGATAACTGATGACTTGTTGGTTCACCATTTGCATCAACAACACTAACCCCTGCATCCTCAAATTTTTGAATTAACTTATCCATTCCTTCCGCATCCAATTCAAATGGGATTGCGATTTGTGCAGATAAATCATCGTATAAAATTTGACCGAATAATTTTCGTTCTGCAAGAAGCATTGAAGTTGCTTCATTCAGTGTTTGACCTTTTTCATTTTTTTGAACTGTCATTCACCATTCCTCCATTCATTTTATTTCTTAATTGTCGTTGAATCTCCATTATTTCACGCATCAATTGCTGGCGTAAAATATCATCTTTCATAAGAGCAGCACGATTCAACTCTTCTTTTTTAATAGCAAGCTGCTCTTTTAGCGAATTTTTTTTCGATAAAACATAAACTAAATCTCTAATTTCTTGTTCTGTACATTCCGGTGGAAAGTTAGACAGCTCAATTTCTGAAACAAGATTTCGGTTCAAAACATCTTTATCATCTAAAAAGAGGAAAAAATGTTGGACATCCACTTCATTATCTTCATTTTTAAAAGATTGTAACAATAAAAATAACTGTTCATAATGCGAATCAGGAAAAACGAATTCAGAATCAATTCTATTTAGATAAGTCCATGCCTGTTCATTATGAAGCAATCGATACATCAATTGTCTTTGGATATGCTCATTCTTCGTAGTAGGTTTAATCTCAACTTGACGATAATGAGGAACCGACTCAGCGTTTGACTGCTTTTTTTGGTTTCCTAAGCGTAACCGTAATTGTTTTACCTGATTTAAAATGGTTGAGAAATCTAAATCAAATTCATCAGCGAGAGATTTCATCGCTAAGTTTAGCTCAACTTCATTATTAATTTTAGAAAGTTCTACAATCATTTCTTCGATATACTGAATTTTTTGGCTTTCTATTTGTAATGAATATTTTTTAGAAAGAAATCTCTTTTTAAATTGATATACCGTTTCTTGAGAATACTCAACTAAATCTTTAAACGCTTGAGCTCCCCGTTCTTTTATGAATTCATCAGGATCCAAGCCATTATCAAAAGGAATAATTCCTATTTTGAAAGCATTAGTGCCTTGAGTCAATTCTATTGCACGATTCGTAGCTTCTAACCCCGCCTTATCCCCATCATAAGCAATCAGAATGGTATCTGTAACTTTCTGTAAAGTTTGTATTTGATCAGGAGTTAATGAGGGTCCCATAGAAGCAACCCCAATTTGAACACCTGCTTGCCAAGCAGAAATAACATCCATATACCCTTCAAACAAAATCACTTTATTCTGTTTTCGAATATTTTTCTTTGCTAAGTCGAAGTTGAAAAGAAAATTTCTTTTTGAAAAAAGGATTGTCTCTGGACTATTTAAATATTTTGCTTGAGAAGCGAAATCATCAGAATAACCTGGTAAGACTCTTCCGGAAAAAGCAATAATTTGTCCATGCTCATTTCTAAGCGGAATCATAATTCGTTGATTAAAACGATCAAAAAAACCGTTTTGATTTTCAGAAAATAGACCTGAAGCTTCCTTTTCCTCATCCGTTAATTGTAATTCTTGAAGGACTTGTTCTAATTGCGTTCTGTCTTTTAAAGAAAAACCAAATTCGAATTCTTTTAAGGTCTCAACTGTATAGCCACGATTTTTTAAATAATCTAAAGCTTCATGTCCACCTTTAGTATTTAAAAGAACGTGAGAATAAAACTCTGCCGCTTTTTCATGAGCCTCATATAATTTTTTCTCTTTTTTAGGAATAATCGTTTGCGTTGTCGGTAACTCTACATCGATATCAATGTTAGAGAGTTCAGCAACTCGAACCACAGATTCCGGAAAAGACAAGTTTTCAAGCTCTTGCATGAAATTAAAAACATTGCCACCTCTTCCGCAACTGAAACAATGAAATAATTGTTTCTCTTCCGTTACAGTGAAAGATGGTGTTCTTTCGTCATGAAATGGACAACGACCAAATAGACTTTTTCCTTGTTTACGTAATTGAACGAACTGCCCGACAATGTCAAGAATGTTCACTTGCGATTGTATGCTTTGAACCGTTTCTTTTGAAATTCTTTGACTCATAAAAAACACCCTCCATACAATACGCCTAATGATACAGCATATAATATAACATAATTCTAAATTGAATGCAATGTAATCAATTCTATTATTCACTGAAAACATTGTTATTATCATCTTTATAGTATATACGTTTAATTATCAATATACCTTATAAGGTATATTGATAAAAAGAAAAGAAAAGAGCAAAGCTACTAAGCAATGCTCTCTTTTGTAATAAATTGTTCAATGAAATCCCAAGCTTTTTCTACTCCTTCTCCAGTTTCTGAAGAAAAGGTTAGGAACAAGTCTTCTGGCGGTTTTCCAAACGCTTTACGGATTACACTTACATGTTTATTCCATTTTCCTCTAGGAATCTTATCACATTTTGTCATCACAATACGATAAGGAATATTGTAGAATTCAAGGAACTCTCTCATTTGAATATCTTCTTGGCTCGGCTCATGTCTAAAGTCTACCAAAATTAGAACTAATCTTAATGATCGACGAGTAGTAATATATTCCTCAATCATTTTTCCCCACTTTTCACGTTCTTTCTTTGAAACCTTTGCATAACCGTATCCTGGTACATCTACAAAGTAAAACAGATCATTGATATGATAAAAATTTAGTGTTTGCGTTTTACCAGGTTTACTAGAAGTTCTAGCAAGACTCTTTCTTTGAATCAACTTATTGATAAAGGATGATTTTCCAACATTCGAACGACCAGACAAAGCAATTTCAGGAAGGTCTCCAGCAGGATATTGTGCTGGAGAAACTGCGCTAATTGTAAATTCCGCTTTATTAACCTTCATTTTCTAACCCTTTCTTTTCTGGTATTTTAACAAAGAATAACAAAATTGAACCGATTAAGAATAAGATAACTAATGAGAATACCCCATCCAATGATTTTCCTGTCAATTGAGCAGTAATTCCTAACAATGTTGTTCCAAGAATGGATGAAAATTTACCAAAAATATTATAAAAACCAAAAAATTCATTTGCATTTTCTTTTGGAATAATTTTTGCATAATAACTTCTACTCAATGCTTGAATTCCACCTTGAGCAGATGCTATAAATGTTGATAACACGAAAACATGAACTAAGTTGCTCATAAAATATGCAAATATTACTGAAACCATATAAGTTATAATTCCTACTTTAATCATAGTTCTAGTTCCAAACTTACTGGCCAATCTTCCATA
>CALIJD010000118.1 GCA_938017885.1 uncultured Granulicatella sp. | reverse complement strand
GGCACTTTAGCGGTTTGTTTATCCGTTAAAGCAACTCCCCACATCTTCACACGATTCCCATTTAAAACCGTAAATGATGTTGGCCATGGACGTAACCCTCGAACGAAGCAATCTACTTCCGTCGCTGTTTTATTCCAGTCAATTTGCTCTTGCTCTCTTGAAATATTTGGAGAGAACGATACAAGCGCTTCGTCTTGTTCTATTTCCGTAATCGTGCCAGCAAATAACGCTGGTAATGTTTCGATTAGTAAGTCTGCTCCAACGACGCTTAATTTTTCAAACATACTAGCGACGTCATCATCCCCAGTAATTGGAATGGCGCGTTGTGAAATAATCGCACCCGCATCCATCTTCGCAACCATTCGCATAATGGTTACGCCAGTTTCTTTGTCCCCATTCATTATCGCATAATGAATAGGCGCTCCACCACGATATTTCGGGAGTAGTGATGCATGAACATTCACCGCACCAAAGCGAGGAAATTCTAAAAACTTCGTTGGCAAGAATTGACCATACGCAGCTGTCACAATCAAATCTGCATCTAGTTGCATTAATGCTTCTAATTCCTGCGACCCACTTAATTTTTCTGGTTGGTAGACAGGAATATCATGCTCCAACGCTACAACCTTCACAGGAGTCGGAGTAATGATTTTCTTACGTCCAACTGCACGGTCTGGTTGCGTCACAACAGCAATCACTTCAACTGTTTCATTTTCAATTAATCGTTTTAAAACACCTGTTGAAAACTCAGGAGTTCCCATAAAAATAACTTTCTTCATTTTTCACCTCTATAAGAAATGTTGTGGTTCCATATCAATCGTCATAAGTAATTTCTTCGAACCTACTTCTTGCGTTTCCATCATCAATTGCTCCAAAAACTCTTGCAGTTGCGGTTCTTTTTTATATTTCACAATAATTTGGAAATAATAACGATTGTTCATTCGCGCAATTGATTTTGCAGTTGGACCTAATACAATCGCTTTTGGCGACACATTCGCCTTCAACGCCTTATGTACTTCGATAGCTTTCTTCAACGCCACTCCTTCTTCTTCACTAGAAAACGTAATCATCGTCGTAAAGAAGTATGGTGGGTAATTTGCCATATGACGCATTCGCATTTCTGTTTCAAAGAATCTCTCATATTGATGTCCTTGCGCTAATTGAATCGCGTAATGCGTTGGATTATAGGTTTGGATAAATACTTCACCCGGTTTATCCCCACGTCCTGCACGGCCTGAGACTTGTGTGAGCAGTTGGAATGTTTTTTCCGAACTTCTAAAATCAGGTATATTCAGCGCAGTATCTGCATTAATCACGCCAACGAGGGTTACGTTTGGATAGTCTAGGCCTTTCGCAATCATCTGAGTTCCAATTAAAATATCTGCTTCTTGATTTTCGAACTGTTTAAGAATCTCTTCATGCTGTCCTTTACGTCTTGTTGTATCCACATCCATTCGCACAATACGAGCATCTGGGAATACCTCTTGCAATTCCTCTTGAACTTTTTGCGTTCCTGTTCCAAAGTAACGAATTTGTCGACTTTGACACTTAGGACAAAAAGTTGGGATTCTCTCTTCATGCCCACAATAATGACATTTCATTGTTTTCGTATCCATATGAAGTGTTAACGAAATGTCGCAGTTTGGACATTCTAAAACATAACCGCAATCCCTGCATAATACAAAAGAGGAATATCCCCTTCGATTTAACAGCAAGACAGTTTGTTCTTTCTTTTCCAACCGATTTTCGATTGCTTTTAATAAGGTTTGAGAAAACGAACCTTTCTGCTGAATAAATTCATTTCTCATATCAATTAAATGCACTTCTGGAAGAATTTGTTCCTTCGCTCTTTTCGTTAGTTTCAAAAGAGAATAAACTCCCTTTTGTGCTCGTGCTCTCGATTCTAAACTCGGAGTTGCACTCCCTAACACTACAGGACAGTGATGATACTCTCCACGCCAAATCGCTACATCGCGAGCGTGGTATCTTGGGGACTCGTCTTGTTTATACGTTGCTTCATGTTCTTCATCTAAAATAATAATCCCAATGTTGTCTAATGGAGCAAAAATAGAAGATCGAGCACCTACAACAATATCTGCTTCCTTATTCTTAATCTTACGCCATTCATCGTATTTTTCTCCGACACTTAATCCACTATGAAGTACCGCTACACGGTCTCCAAAGCGAGACTTAAATCGCTCGACCATCTGAGGAGTTAGAGCAATTTCGGGAACAAGCATCATTGCACTTTGCCCTTTTTCAATGACTTCACTAATCCATTGCAAATAAAGCTCCGTTTTCCCTGAACCAGTAACGCCTTCTAATAAGTATACTTTTGAGGTATGTGGATCGATAGATTCTTCTTTTACTCTATCAAACGCCACTTGCTGTTCCTCATTTAATTGAAATGGAACACTCTTCTTAAAGACTCTTCCTTTATACGGATCTCGACTTACTTCTTTTTGAGCTATCGTAATCCAATTATGATCTACTGCAAATTTTAAATCAGCCGTTGTAAAATGTGTATCTTCTAAGAATCTTTTCTTCTGGATCTCCATTCTTTCCATCGAAGCGAGTGTCTTTAATAGTGATATTTTCTTTTTCGCACGCGCAGAAAGCGTAGGAATAAACTCCTCATACTCTTGCATCACATAGTTCAACCGAATCCAGTCTTCCGTTTTTACCTTGGCACGGTCTTTGACAAGTGTCTCGATGACCACTGCGCCTTCTTTTTTCAACTTCATCAATTGTTTTAAATGATCCTGTGGCAGGTCATCGGTATAAAGTAATGTATTTTCATAATGGAAAACTTCTCGAAATACATCTTCATTCTCTTTTGGATTAACTAACACAATTCGTTTTTCATAATTAGATTTCAACATCGCTGGAAGCATTGTTTGGTAACATTGAATCAAGAACGCGTGAACTTTTTTTGACAAATACGCTCCTAGTTGAATCATTTCAGGTGACAAGACGGGATCTAAATCCATTAAATGCAAAATATCTTTTACTTCTCCGTCGAAATCTACTTCATCACTAAGCGCCAAAACAAATCCAGAAATACTACGACCTCCAAACGGAACGGCAACACGCATTCCAACTTCAATGCTCTCTTGTAATATTTCAGGAACATGATAATCAAAAGGACGATTTACTTGAATGACTGGTACATCAACGATTACTTTTGCATACATCTTCTCACCTCCAAAATTGTTTTACTATTCATTATACCATAATGAACTTTATTTTGTTGTTGCCTACTCTATACTTCTGTACTGCAAAAATAAAAAGTCAAGGGGAATCCCCTTGACTATATATTTAATTTATACATGTTCAGGTTTGCTATCTTCACGGATAGTTAATTTCCCAGCTGCGATTTCTTCTAACGCACGACCAACATTTTTATGTGATTCATATTTTTCTAACAATGGTGGCTCATGGTGGTGTAATTCATGCGCACGTTTACTTGAAAGAATTACTAATGAATATTTTGAATCGATTTTTTTTAGTAACTTATCGATTGATGGGTATAACATCATAACAACTTTCCCTCTTTCTACTCTTCCTCTAAAATTTCTTCTAACTCATCTTCAAACTCTTCAATACTCTCTATATTTCGTTGAATTCGTAAATGTTCAGTTTGAATAATAGCTTCAATTTGTTGAACCGCATTTTCTACTTTGTCATTAACAACAGAGTAATCATAATACTTCATCAAACAAAGTTCTTCTCTAGCAACCTTCATACGGTTTTTAATCACTTCGTCTGAATCTGTTCCACGGTTTACGATGCGAGATTCTAGTTCATGTAAATCAGGTGGTGTTAAGAAGATAAACACCCCGTCTGGCATCGCTTCACGAACTTGAAGCGCTCCTTGAACTTCAATTTCTAAGAATACATCTTTTCCTTTATCTAATGTTTCTTGTACATAATCTAAAGGTGTTCCATAGTAGTTCCCTACATATTCAGCATATTCTAATAATTTTTTATTTGCAATCATAGCTTCAAATTCTTCTCTAGATTTGAAGAAATAATCTTTTCCATCCACTTCACCTGGTCTTGGCTTACGAGTCGTTGCAGATACTGAGTACACAAATTTTTGATTGCCTTTTGCAAAAATAGCCGCGCGTACTGTTCCTTTTCCGACACCTGAAGGCCCAGATAAAACGATTAATAAACCTTTTCTTGCCATAATCGTTTGAAAACTCCAATCTCTTTACATCTTTCTACTATAGTATCACAAACACGATTATTGCACCAATCAAAAATAATAGAAAATCAATAAAAAATCAATCTCCATCCGTTTTCTTTTGATTGTCTATGAATTTAGTAAACTACCCCACAATATTTTTGGACAAAACAAAAAGGCTGGAAAATTCCAGCCTTTCCTTTATGCAATTCGAATATTTTTCCATCTCCCACTTCTAAATCGAAGGAGAATGATCATGTCTCGAATAAATTGGTCGATAAAGACGGCATACCATGCACCTGCAAGCCCCCATCCGAAGAAATTTACAAATACATATCCTAAGCTTAATCGAATCACACATGATCCGATAAAAATTGCAATCAGTGGCCACACAGTATCGCCGGCCCCACGCAGGGCTCCAGAAGTAATTAGTTGATGACTTTGGAATGGTTGAACAAATGCAACAATGGATAAAGCAATCACAGTATTTTGAATAATTTCTACATTATCTGTATACATTCCTGCTAAAAGTGTTGATCCAAGGTAAATTGAAGCAGACATCATAATCGCTAAAGCCAAACCAATTCGCTGACACATTTTTGTGTAGCGCTCTGCCAATTTTTCATTTTTAGCACCAAGCGATTGTCCCATTAATGACGAAGCTGTAATCCCGAAAGCTTGGGCTGGGGAATATGAGAGAGATAGTACATTTAGGGCAATTTGGTGAGCCGCATACACATTGTTTCCTAAACCAGAAACAATTTTCAAGAACATGATAACCCCAAAACGAAGAGCCATTTGTTCTAATGCTGTTGGAATACCGATACGCACTAAATCACGCATCACATCAAAACTAAACTCAAATTTTTCCTTAAAGTCTAGTTTTAACACACTCTTTCCAGATAAGATGTAACGAACATTCAATACCATCGCAATCAGATTTGATAAGGCAGTCGAAATCGCAGCCCCAGTAACACCTAAAGAAGGGAATCCAAACATTCCATAAATCAAAATGGCATTCCCTAACACATTGCAACTATTCGCAATAATATTATTCTTCATTGGAATTTTTGTTTCACCGATTCCTCGTAGTGCCGCAGTTACTGTGAACGATAGTGATTGAAAAATAAAACCAATCGTCACAATCCTGAAGTAATTTACCCCAACATTAATAACCGTCTCATCTGCACCCATCAGCGATAAAATCTCTGGCGCGAAAATCAACATTAAAATCGCTGCGGGCATCACACAAAATACCATTGCAAGTATCATTACATGCTTCAAGATA
>CALIJD010000117.1 GCA_938017885.1 uncultured Granulicatella sp. | reverse complement strand
GCCGATGAACCGACAGGAGCGCTGGACTCTAAATCAGCTAGCAATACATTAGATTTGTTCGATAAAATCAATGAAAATGGTCAAACAATCTTAATGGTAACACATAGTACAGTAGCTGCCAGTCGCGCTAAACGAGTGCTCTTTATTAAAGATGGGTTGATTTATAATCAATTGTATCGTGGAGACAGAACGGATCAACAAATGTTTGAATTAATCTCAGAAACACTCACTGTGATGGCAAACAGAGGTGAGGCACATGTTTAATTTACTTCGTTCGATGGCGATTACAAATTTACGGAAGAACCATTCGTTATACCTACCCTATGCCCTAGCAACGGTATTGGTAACCGTTGTTCTTTATATTACACATGCCTTATCTGCGATGCCGGAGCTTGCAACGTTAAACGGTGGTGCCCAGATGGCTAAAACATTGCAATTTGGGGTTATTATTGTTCAAATTGTATCGCTTGTTATTATTTTATATGCGAATGCGTTTGTGATGAAAAACCGTTCGAAAGAGTTCGGTTTATACGGAATCTTGGGTCTGGACCGTAAAAATATTCAATTACTCAGTCTTATTGAATTAGTCATCTTTGCTTTTGTCAGTGTTACGCTAGGGATTGTTCTTGGAATGATTTTCCACCGCATATCCTTTGCCTTATTGTTGGGGTTGATTCAATATTCCATCGGGATTGAATATTCGTTACAAATCGGAAGTATCTTCTATGTGTACTTTACTTTAGCGGTTATTTTCGCTCTGGTGTTCTTTATCAATGCGACAAGATTATATATGAGTCGTCCGCTTGAACTCTTGAAGGAAAAGAAAAAAGGAGAAAAACAAGGTCGTTTTGTAGCCGTCCGTGCCATTGTTGGTTTTGTGATGCTAGGAACTGCTTATACGATGTCTCAAGCCATTGAGTCACCTGTTAAAGCACTTCTTTATTTCTTCTTAGCAGTTCTTTTAGTAGTCATTGCAACTTACATTTTATTTGATGCGGGTTCGATTGCGTTGCTAGCTCTACTGCAAAAAAATAAAAAGTTATTTTACAAGCCAACGAACTTTATCTCGATTTCAAACTTAAAGTTCCGTATGCGTAAAAATGCTGCAGGTCTTGCAAGTGTGTGTGTACTATCAACTATGGTTTTAGTGACGTTAGCGACAACAGTGGCTTTACAAAAAGGAACGACTGAAAAACTAGATCAAAACTATCCAACAGCCTATTCTGCGATTGGATATATTATCAACCAATCAGAAGTGAATAAATACCCAGAAATCGTTCAACAAATCAAGGCACAATCGAAGGGGAAACTTTCTAATGAAAGAAGTTACTTAAGTGTGCTTCGTTTTGGTGCTCGCACTGAGAAAGGCTTTGATTTAACAGGGATTCACTCTGGCGACAGCCCAGCTGCAATGTTGACTATTATTTCGGCCGATGAGTATAATCGTTTGTTTGGAACGAAGTATTCGGTAGGAGATAAAGAAATCATTCTAGGTCTTGTCAAAGGGAATGTTACAAAAGTGGACGAGGTGAAGACTTGGTCTGTTGTATTCAATGCGACTTTGAAAGTCAAAGAAATGATTGATGCTTCTGCCTATAAAAAAGTAATGCCACAGCTTCCATATGTATCTGATAATATTTATGTAGCAATTGTCCAAGATCCGATGAAGTTTATGGAGCCTTCTGTCGGAAAGGCTATGTATTATTCGTTGTGGGATACAACAACGGAATTTTCTCAACGGGATGCAGAATTCAAAGCATACCAAAATGTAGCGAATCAGTATAAAGATGGCAATTTACTCTTAGCTAGTAAGAATGAAGCAGCTAAGGAATTATATAGCTTTATGGGAAGTTTGCTCTTTGTGGGGGCTCTTCTATCTATTGCTTTCTTTATCGGAGCAGCGCTTGTCATTTACTACAAACAAATTTCTGAAGGATACGAAGATAGAGATCGATTTGTCATCTTGCAAAAATTGGGAATTGATCAAAAAACGATTAAGAAATCCATCAATCGCCAAGTGCTCATCGTCTTCTTCTTACCATTAGTCATGGCGTTCGTCCATACAGCGTTTGCCTTTAAGATGTATCGAAAGATTATCGAACTTTTCGGGGTGGACGGTAGTGTCACGTTGAATGCAACCATTGTTATTGGAGCTATTTTCGTGGTGGTTTATCTCGTTGTTTATCAAATCACTTCAAGAAGTTACTTCAGAATTATCAAGCGATAATTGCCTAAGAATATCTAAAGAGGTTTCCGAAGGGAGCCTCTTTTTTGATGAAATTTTTAAAGTGACAAAAATGTAAGAAACGAATAAAAAATGATAGGATGGTGTCATGAATTCACTTTTTATTTCGGTTATACTGTGTTCAACAAATTAAAACAAAGGGTGAAAACAAATGACATTATTAGACGTACAACATGTACAAAAAGTATATCAAACAAGATTCGGAGCTGCGGAAGTAACGGCTCTAAAAGATATTAA
>CALIJD010000116.1 GCA_938017885.1 uncultured Granulicatella sp. | reverse complement strand
TCAAAAAATACAAATGGATGAATAGAATTCGTTTATTTTAGGTTGTAGAGAAGGGCTCATAGAATGAGTCTTTTTTATTTTCAAATAACGAGAAGAAATTTGATGTGTTCACCAAAATTAGGGATGTTTTTAAAAGAGGAAGAGTGCTAGAATGAAGGCATAGTATTGGGGCAATAGAATAAAGGAGCGGATGAAGATGGAAAATTCACTAGAGGTTATTTTAGAGAGAACAAAGTGGTTTAGACAGGCTCGATTTGGAATGTTTATTCATTTTGGACTATATGCCATTCCGGGAAGAGGAGAATGGATCCGTAGTAATGAAAAAATGACGATTGAGGACTATCAACCCTATTTTGAAGACTTTAATCCTACAGAATTCAATGCAAGGGAGTGGGCAAAAGCTGCAAAAGAGGCAGGGATGAAATATGTTGTGTTAACCGCAAAACATCATGATGGTTTTTGCTTATTCGATTCAGCGTACACGGATTATAAGATTACCAATACTGCTTTTGGACGAGATTTGGTAAAGGAATATGTAGAAGCGCTTCGAGCAGAAGGTCTACGTGTAGGATTATACTTTAGTTTACTAGACTGGTATCATCCAGATTATCCTAAATATGAAGATCGCCACCATCCCATGAGAGGAAATAAGCAGTATCAAAATGAGCAAATCGACTTTGATCGGTATTTAGAATTGATGCATCACCAAGTGGAAGAAATTGTCACCAAATACGGAAAGCTCGATATTCTTTGGTTTGATTTTTCGTATGGGGAAATGTTTGGAGAAAAATGGAAGGCAAGTGAATTAATAGAACTAGTTCGCAAATATCAACCGGATGTAGTGATTGATAATCGATTAGAGACTTCCGGGGAAGGATTTGGAAGTATTGCTACAGAAGAGATTCATTCTTATTCTGGAGATTTTGTTAGTCCTGAACAAATTTTACCCCATGAAGGAATCCGGAATTATAAGGGAGAGTTGTTACCTTGGGAATTGTGTCTTACGATGAATAATCACTGGGCGTATAATCCGTCTGACAAACTCTTTAAAAGCTCTAAAGTTCTTATTCGCAAATTGGTTGAATGTGTCAGCAAGGGCGGAAATATGATTTTAAATGTAGGACCAGACGCTAAAGGGAGATTCCCAAGAGAAAGCATAGAAATCCTACAGGAAATTGGACAGTGGATGAAGAGGAGTGGAGAATCTATCTACGAAGGAGAATTAGTGAATCTGCCAAAACCAGAATGGGGTTATTACACAAAGAATGGGAAAATGTTGTACGCCCATGTGTTTGAACAACCTATTGGTCCGATTGCGTTAACAGGGATCGATAAAGAGCAGATTGAACGGTTGAGTTTTGTCCATGATGGTAGCGAAGTAAGGATTTCTAACAGTTGGACTACTTTAGCTTTTCAAGACATTTGCTTTGCACAATATGGGGAAATTGGGGCTTACACCTATCCATTACCTGATGAAGTGGACAGTGTCATCAAAATCGAATTAAAAGAAGAAATCTAATGGTATAATGAATAAACAAAGGAGGGGTTAGGTGTTAGAACACTTATCTTTTAAAGGCGAGTGGCGCCAGTATCAAAAACGCATTTTAGAAAAGAGCGATATGATTATGGTAGATGGGCATATCCATCTTGTAGCGGCTCCAGGTTCTGGGAAAACGACGCTAGGAATTGAATTTATCCGTCGGAATAGTAAGCCTGCGCTCATTCTAGTGCCGACAGTGACGATTCGCCAGCAATGGGTTGACCGTATTCGTGAGGCGTTTCTGGATGATGAGCTTCTAGCCGATGAAATGATTTCGCAAAATCTCAAGCAGCCAAAGACGATCACCGTTGCGACGTATCAAGCGTTGCACAGTGCCATCAACCGTCTGGAAGGCGATGCGGAAGTTGAGGATACGGACGATGTCGTCGAAAACGAGTATTTTGATTTTAAAGGAGTAGATATCGTTGGGCTCTTTGAGGATGCAAATCTTGGAACATTATGCCTCGATGAGTGCCATCACTTACGAAATGAATGGTGGAAGAGTCTGGAAATCTTCCGCAAATCCTTTGCGGATATAAATGTGATTTCGCTGACGGCAACACCTCCATATGAAGGAGAGCCTGCACTTTGGGATCGTTATGTGGCTATGTGTGGGGAAATCGATGAAGAAATTACTGTTCCAGAACTCGTCAAAGAAGGCAGTTTGTGTCCGCACCAGGACTATGTGTATTTCTCTTTCCCAACGAAGGAAGAAGAGAAACAACTCGATCAGTTTTCTACGCAAAAGAGAACCTTCTTGAAAAATCTATCTTCTGACTCGATGTTTTGCGAGGCGGTACGAACTAGCCGTGCGCTCGATGGAACCATTTCGGAAGATGAACTCTTAAACGAACCGAAGTATCTCTCGGCTACACTGATTTTTCTACGTCATAAAGGAATCGAGTTCCCGAAAAAGTTTCAACAATTACTAGGGGCAAGCCGCCTTCCGATGTTTGACTTGGCATGGTTTGAAATCCTCTTAAAAGGAATGTTGTTTGATGTACCACATTGGTATGATTTATCCGAAGAAGACCTGAAAGAGTTAAAGAGTGAATTGAAATCTCTGGGGTTAATCGACCGCAAACAAGTACAGTTATGTCGCAATAAAAAAATAGACCAGCTATTGAACCAATCTCTTGGGAAATTAAATGCCGTCAGAGATATTTTTAAAGCTGAACACGAAACATTAGGCAGTGAGTTAAGGCAACTGATTCTGACAGACTTCATTCGAAAGGACTTTGAGGCGCACTTAGGGAATCCAGAAGTTCAATATAGCCAACTGGGCGTATTGCCTTACTTTGAAGTTCTACGTAGAGAGCTTGTGGAGCAACAATTAGACGTTCCTGTGGCCGTTTTAACGGGAAGTCTCGTCATTATCCCGACAGGTGTAAAATCGCGTCTAGAAGCTGTTTTTGGAGCTGATAAGATTACCTTCCAACCAGTCGGACAACTAGACGAGAAGGATTATGTAAAGGTGCGTTTAGTAGGTTCGCAACATGATTTAGTCAGAGCCGTGACGCAGCTCTTCCAAGAAGGGCATATTCATGTCGTAATTGGGACAAAATCGCTCCTAGGGGAAGGATGGGATGCGCCGTGCGTGAACTCATTGATTCTCGCTAGCTTTGTCGGAAGTTTCATGCTCAGCAATCAGATGCGAGGGCGTGCGATTCGTATTTGGCCGGAAAATCCCGATAAAACAAGCAGCGTTTGGCATCTTGTGTCCATTAATCTGGCCGAGAAAAAACTCTTCAAGAAGGAAGAAGACGAAGAGGTTGCTGTC
>CALIJD010000115.1 GCA_938017885.1 uncultured Granulicatella sp. | reverse complement strand
AAATCGAAAACGGCCGTCGCAAGGAAGATAAACTCGATTTCCTAGAAGACTGGGGCCAAACGACCTTGACGTCCCTCATGGAAGCCCAAGGAAGCCACACCCCAATCATCGCTTCTGGCGGTGTGAAGACGCCACTCGACATGGCTAAATGCTTCGCTCTGGGGGCCAGCCTGGTCGGATTGTCTGGTGAAATGTTGCATCTCGTACGGAAAGACGACTGCCTTCCAGACGCGATTCATACGGTCCAAACCTGGAAAGAGCAACTAACAACGATCTTAACGCTTGTCGGTGCCGATAGCATCTCTAGTCTCCAACAAGCCCCTATCGTGGTCGCACCAAGCATACAAAACTGGTGTGATGCCCGCGGGATTGATTGGAAACATCTTGCCCAACGTTAAAAACAAAAAGAGCTTAGGCGATTGCCTAAGCTCTTTTCTATGTTTACGGGAAAAATAAGAAATGGATAATGCGCAGTACGTAGAAGAAAATTCCCACGATTAGTAACAAGACCATCGCGACATGCACATAAGGTCCTACTGGTGTGTTCACGAAGGCTTGTAGCGCTGGAATTTTCGTATATAAGATAAAGTACAAGGCACTAATCCAAAACCCGAGTCCCAATAATCTTTTCATACGGCGTCCTTTCTATAAAACGAAGTACTGCATGATTAAGCTAGTGACAGTCACCATAAACCAAGTAGCTAAACCGGTTAAGATTGGTTTTGCCCCTGCTTCTTTGAATTGTTGGAAGGATACTTGCATTCCGATACCTGCTAATGCCATCGCCATCAACCAGTTAGACGCTAATTTTGCATACGGTACAAGGAAACTTGGGAATAATCCCACACTTGTAATGATGGAAGCGACCATAAACCAGATGATAAACATTGGTACGATATTCTTCCATTGAACGCTTTGTCCTTCTTGTTTCATGCGACGTGCTTCGACAAATGATAATACGAGGCAGGCTGGAACAATCATCAACGCACGAGTAAGTTTCACGATTGTCGCGATTTCTAACGCTTCTGCACTGTAACTGGCGCCGGCTGCGACCACGCTTGATGTATCGTTAATCGCTGTTCCTGCGAAAAGTCCGAATTGCGACGCGTCCATGTTCATCAAGTGTCCTAAGAATGGGAATAGGAATACCGCCATTACATTGAAAAGGAAGATGGTTGAAATCGACAACGCTACTTCATCGTCTTCCGCCTTAATGATTGGTGAAGCTGCAGCAATCGCCGAGCCCCCGCAAATGGCAGTCCCGAATCCAACAAGAATCTTCAGCGGACGAGACAATTTGAAGAAATTTCCTACAAGTAGTGCTGTTAGAAACGCAATCAAGATGGTCACAATCGTCACTGGGAACGATGAAGCACCTGTTTGGCTCACTTGCGCAAATGACATTGTAAATCCAAGCGCGATAATGGAGTAATGTAATAATTTTTTTGCTGAATAGTTAATTCCCGGTCTAAAATCACTTGGGATTTTCCAAAATTGGTTCAAGACCATCCCTAAAATAATAGCAAATACCGCACTCCCAATCACTGGGAATAGCTTATCGAGCATGACTGAGACAACCGCTATAGCAAATGTACACAGCAATCCTTTTCTTTTTTCCATGAATGATGACATTTCATCAGATCCTTTCAATACTAAATCTTTACTAGTATAGCACACTCCGCCTTGATTTTCGAACACAAATTGAAATACCCTCCCTCTTTTTTGTCGTAAATAGGTATTAAAAATGAGACAACTTTTACGATTCGTGGAGAAATTTCCTTAAAAATGGTACAATCACGGCAAAAGCATCCAAAGAAATTCAAGACGCTTATGCTGTTGTTGATTTCTATAATTTAGATTCGGAGGAAATGAAGATGGCGGAACAAATGGAAAAATACGAAGAAGTCTATTGGAAAACAATCGAATATGCCAAAGAGACCGCTAGAGAAGCAGGACTTAAAGAAGGT
The DNA here is from genome assembly GCA_938017885.1 of uncultured Granulicatella sp. Taxonomy (GTDB): domain Bacteria; phylum Bacillota; class Bacilli; order Lactobacillales; family Aerococcaceae; genus Granulicatella. The sequence continues at coordinate 4,398 of CALIJD010000115.1, read as the reverse complement.
CAAGTTTTGGCATTTCTTAAAATGAATCTTCCTATCACGGAAATCATAAAGCACACCGGATTATCTGAAGAAGAGATTCAAAAAATTAAAAATACACTATAACAAAACCCGCTTAGAATCACGCATCATCGATGACTCCAAGCGGGTTATTTTTTAGAATTGTTTTACGACAACCCCATCAGGAGTTCCTACAAGCACGATATCTGTCATGTTTGTGAAGAGACCTTGCTCTACCACACCTGTCATGCCTTTGATTTTTTCTCCAAATGCGATTGGGTCTTTAATTGGATAGACATCCAAATCGATAATGTAGTTTTTGCTATCGGTTAAGTAGCGTTCTCCGTCACGTTCGCGGAATGTTGGTTTGTATCCTAGAGCTTCAAAACGTTTAAATAATTGTTCTGATCCGTACGGCACCACTTCCACTGGTAATGGGAAACGACCTAAATAGTCCACCATTTTTGATTCGTCTACAATCCAGATAACACTCTTTGATTGCTCTGCAACGATTTTTTCGAATAATAACGCACCGCCGCCTCCTTTGATTCCTGAAAAATCTGGAGCGATTTCGTCTGCGCCATCAATCGTTACATCGATATAATCCACTTCATCCACGCTCTTCAATGGAATTCCAAGTGCTTCTGCTTGTTTCTTCGTTGCTAAAGAAGTCGTTACTCCCACGATTTCAAGTCCTTCTTCTTTTACTCGTCGACCGATTTCTTCCACAAAATAGTAAGCTGTCGAACCAGTTCCAAGACCAACCGTCATTCCACTTTCTACATATTCTGCGGCTTTCTTGCCGACTAATTCTTTCATGTTCATTCAAGTTTCCCCCTGAGAAATGATCTATGTTGAGTATAGCATAACTAACTTCTTCAAACTATCTCTTCTAGCGATTTTCTACTTCTTTTTATGAGAGTCGGCTGCTTCTAAAGCGCGTTTTAAATAACGACCTGTGTGACTGTTTTTATCTTTGGCCACTTCTTCTGGCGTTCCTGTCGCAATGACAAGTCCACCACCGCTACCGCCTTCTGGTCCCATATCAATGATATAGTCAGCGGTCTTAATCACATCTAAGTTATGTTCGATGACAAGTACGGTATTTCCGGCTTCGACTAAACGATTCAACACTTCAAGCAGACGTGCGATATCGTCCGTATGTAGTCCTGTCGTTGGTTCATCAAGCACGTAGAACGTATTTCCTGTTGAAACACGTTGGAGTTCGCTAGCTAACTTCATCCGTTGCGCTTCTCCTCCAGAGAGCGTTGTGGCAGATTGCCCAAGGGTGACATAGCCGAGTCCGACATCTTTAATCGTTTGTAATTTTCGTTTGATTTTTGGTACGGCTTGGAAGAATTCTACTGCTTCATCAACGGTCAATTGAAGAACATCCGCAATACTCTTTCCTTTGTATTTCACTTCGAGCGTTTCAGAGTTATAACGCGTTCCGTGGCAGACTTCACACGGCACATATACGTCTGGTAGGAAGTGCATCTCGATTTTTAGAATGCCGTCCCCTTTACAAGACTCACATCGGCCACCCTTCACATTGAAACTGAAGCGTCCTTTCTTATATCCGCGGATTTTCGCTTCATTTGTGGTTGCAAATAAATCACGAATATCATCAAATACACCCGTATACGTAGCCGGGTTGCTTCGTGGGGTTCTTCCGATTGGGCTTTGGTCGATATCGATAATCTTATCAAGGCTCTCAAAGCCTGAGATGCTCTTGAACTTCCCTGGTTTTTCCTTCGTACGTGTAATCTCACGCGCTAAGGCTTTCTTCAATACGCTGTTGACAAGTGAGCTCTTTCCAGAACCGGATACCCCTGTAACGGCCACAAAGCGTCCAAGTGGCACATCCACATCGATGCCGCGTAAGTTATTTTCCGCAGCGCCTTTTAAGTGAATCCATCCCTTCTCTTCCCTGCGGCGTTCGCTTGGCACTGGAATGTATTTCTTCCCAGCTAAATATTGCCCTGTCAGTGACTTAGCATTCTTTTCCACTTCTTTTGGGGTTCCAGCAGCGATAATCTCGCCACCGAATTCACCCGCACCTGGACCGATATCAATCAAGTAGTCCGCAGCACGCATGGTATCTTCGTCATGTTCTACCACAATCAAGGTATTCCCAAGGTCGCGCATGCTCTTCAATGAGTCGATTAAGCGGTCATTGTCTCTTTGGTGCAGCCCAATCGAAGGTTCATCTAAAATATAGAGAACGCCCGATAGATTAGATCCAATTTGAGTCGCTAAACGAATTCGTTGCGCTTCTCCCCCCGATAAAGTTCCGGCAGCACGGCTCAATGTTAAGTATTGTAATCCAACATTTCGTAAGAATTTCAATCGTGAACTTACTTCTTTTAAGATTGGAGCTGCGATTTGCTCATCTGTCTCCGATAAGTTTAAGTCCTTAAAGAAGTCAATCTCATCATCCACAGATAGAGAGAGAACTTCGCTAATATTTTTTCCGCCTACTTTGACAGATAAGGCTTGTTCGTTTAAACGGAAGCCATGACAAGTCTTACAAGAAGATTCTGTCATATATTGGCGCATTTGTTCTCTTGTAAAATCACTATTGGTTTCACGATAGCGGCGTTCCACATTCACTGCCACGCCTTCAAATGGGATTTCTACATCTCGGACTCCACCGAATTCATTTTCATGATGGAATTGGAAAGTAGCATCTCCGGACCCATACAGAACCATATTCACTTGTGACTGTGTCAATTTTTCAAACGGAATATTCATCGGAATCTTAAATTGCTCACAAAATTGGCTGAGCATCGATGGATAGTAGTTGGAGCTAATAGGATTCCATGGAACAAGTGCTCCTTCTTCTAATGTCAAGCTCTTATCGGGAACAATTAATTCTAAGTCCACTTCGAGTTTTGATCCAAGACCATCACATTCCGGACAAGCTCCAAATGGCGCATTAAAAGAGAAAAGACGCGGCTCTAATTCGCCTACGGTAAATCCACAAATCGGACATGAATGGTGTTCGCTAAAGAGATGTTCTTCCCCACCAATCACATCTACAATGGCATACCCCTCCGATAAACGAAGGGCTGCTTCAATCGAATCGAATAGACGTGAACGACTCTTATCACTCACCACAATACGGTCCACAACGATTTCGATATTATGCTTTTTGTTCTTCTCTAAATTCAGCTCTTCGGTGACTTCATGCATCTCGCCATCAACGCGCACACGCACATATCCATCTTTTTGAATTTTTTCAAAGACTTTTTTATGCTCCCCTTTCTTTTGGACCACAACAGGAGCAAGCACTTGAATCTTTGTTTTTTCGGGCATTTCCATCACACGATTGACCATCTGTTCGAGAGATTGGCTTTCAATCGGTGTTCCATCATTTGGACAGATTGGTTTCCCAACACGTGCATATAATAAACGTAAATAATCATTAATTTCTGTAACCGTTCCTACTGTTGAACGTGGGTTTCTGGATGTGGTTTTTTGGTCGATCGCGATCGCAGGACTTAAGCCATCGATACTATCTACATCGGGTTTGTCCATTTGCCCTAAAAATTGACGCGCATACGCAGACAGACTTTCCACATAACGGCGTTGTCCTTCAGCGTATAAAGTGTCGAAGGCTAACGAACTCTTCCCTGAACCAGATAATCCTGTAATCACGACAAATTGATCACGAGGAATGCTCACATCAATGTTTTTTAAATTATGAGATCGTGCTCCATGCACGACAATATGGTCTTTTGCCATTTGAATACCTCTTTATAATTGATACATCCATTGTATCAAATTTTTACAACACGAACAAATGTTCTACAGTTCGATTTTCATTTCTACTGGGCAATGATCGCTTCCGGTGACATCGCTTCGGATTTTTACTTCTTGAAGGAGGGCTGTTAGAGATTGTGAAATCACAAAATAATCAATTCTCCATCCGACATTTCGAGCACGGGCTCCTCCCATATAACTCCACCAACTGTAGGCTCCTAGCGTATCTGGATATAAGTAACGGAACGCATCCACAAAGTCATTATTGACGACTTGATCGAATTTTGCACGTTCTTCTTTTGTAAATCCTGCATTCATCGTATTTGTTTTTGGATTTGCCAAGTCGATTTCTTTATGTGCTACATTTAAGTCCCCACAGAAAATTACCGGCTTTGTTTCTTCTAGTTTTTTAATAAAAGCAAGGAAGTCATCTTCCCATACTTGGCGATACTCGAGGCGAGATAAGTCACGTTTCGCATTTGGAGTATATACCGTCACTAAGTAGAACTTCTCATATTCCGCTGTAATCACACGCCCTTCTTGGTCATGCTCTTCTATTCCAATTCCATATTCTACAGATAAAGGTTTTTCTTTCGTAAAGATAGCTGTTCCTGAATATCCTTTTTTCACTGCTGA
>CALIJD010000114.1 GCA_938017885.1 uncultured Granulicatella sp. | reverse complement strand
AAGGAGGAAACCTTTGAAAACTAGAATTTTGATTCGCTATGGTGAACTTTCTACAAAGGGTAGAAACAAGAAGATGTTCACTCAAAAATTAGCGTCAAATATAAAGAAAGCCTTAGTAGATTTTCCTCAGGTAAAGGTGATTCCTGATTATGACTTTATGTATTTAGATTTATATGAAGCACCTGAAGAAGCTGTTATTGAAAAGGTAAAACCAATTTTTGGGATTCAATCAATTTCGCCAGTCTATATTATCGAGAAAGATATGGAAGTGGCCAAAAACGTGGTTCTTGACTTATTGAGTCAAGAAGATCTTGAAGGTAAGACGTTTAAAATTATGACAAAACGCTCGGATCACACATTCGAGATGGATACAAACCAAATCAATTTGTTCTTAGGAGATGCTGTTCTTGAAGCATTTCCAGATATCAAAGTTCAATTAAAACAACCAGATATTACAGTTCGTATCGATGTTCGTCGTGAGCACTTAATGGTGAGTCTTAAGACCATCCCAGGGGCAGGCGGACTTCCTGTTGGAACAAGTGGGCGAGTGATGCTCATGTTATCTGGTGGGATTGATTCGCCAGTAGCAGGGTATCTTGCAATGAAACGTGGGATGGAAATCCAATGTGTTCACTTTGCAAGTCCACCGTATACGAGTCCACAAGCGCTTGAGAAAACAAAACTTTTAGCTGCAAAAATCGCTCGTTTTGGAGGAAGTATTCAATTCCTTACGGTACCATTTTCTAGAATTCAAGAGGAAATTAAGAAGAGTGTACCAGAAGCTTATTTAATGACGATTATGCGTCGCTTCATGCTTCGTATTACTGATGAGCTTCGTAAAAATGCGAAAGCTCTTGCGATTGCTAATGGGGAATCAGTAGGGCAAGTAGCTTCTCAAACTTTAGATAGCATGCTGGCGATTAATGACGTGACTAACACACCAATAATTCGTCCGGTGGCTACAATGGATAAACTCGATATTATCAAAGTTGCTGAAGAAATTGATACTTTTGAATTATCGATTCAACCATTTGAAGACTGCTGTACGGTGTTTGCTCCACCAAGTCCAAAGACAAAACCAAAACTCGAAAAGGCACGTCAATATGAAGCGCGTCTTAATGTTGAAGGGTTAATTAAAGAAGCTGTTGATGGGATAGTGATTGAAGAAATTACTGCAAACTATACAACTCCAGTTGAAACTACAAGTCAAGAAATTGATGATTTATTTTAAAATAAAAAGAAGCGACGCTATTCCACAGGGAGTAGCATCGCTTCTTTTGGTTTATTGGAAGTATTCTTTTAAGGCGTTTGCAATACTTTTTGCGATATTTTCTTGATATTCTTGAGATGAAATTACTTTATTATCACCTTGGTTGTTTAAGTAACCAAGTTCTAAAAGAATTGATGGACGAGCATTGTCTCTTAATACCATGAAGTTTTGGAATCTGCTTCCTTGGTTTTTAAGAGGTAAGTTACGTGATAGATACTTATTGATGGTTTGACTGAGATTTTCACTTTTATCGCTATAATAATAGGTTGTAGTTCCACTAGCGCTATCGACTTCCGCAGAATCAAAGTGAATACTGATAAATGCATTGGCATTATTTTTATTACTAATTTCAGCACGCTCGGCTAATGAAACAGAACTATCGTCAGTTCTAGTTAAAATAACTTTTGCGCCTAACGCTTCTAATTCTTTCTTAACTAAGAAAGCAGTTGAAAGTGTGTGATCAGCTTCATGTTTTTCACTAAAGTTTACTACAGCACCAGGATCATCTCCGCCGTGACCAGGGTCAATAACAATTGTTGCATTTTTAATTCCTTGTGGAAGGGCATCATCTGTTTCTATCCCTGCGAAGTTTGCGGTGACTAACCAATATGGTATATATCCATATTTTCCATTGCCTACTGAAACTTTGTAGAAATCTCCTTCTCTATCTTCATATGCAAATTGAGTTCCTTTATCTACCGTTCCAATTAAATCTGAAGTGATAGATGATTGAGAGTAAATTGGAGTTTCTTTTAGCTTAGTTACAAACATTTTATTGGAATCAATAGTCGTTGGAAGCCCAGCTTGTTTGTTCAATATTTCTTGTATTAATTCAATGGTATAGTTCGAAGAATCGCTATCTACATATCCTTCAGTCTCTTTATAGCGGATTTTTAAAGTTTTATCGGAAACATCTTCAAGAAGATAGAAAATCTCACCATCAGGAATCGTCCCAATTTCTTTAGTGTTTTTTTCGGCAGTTTGATAAATCTTCAAACCTCCATTTGCATAACCTTTCATTAATGTTGTTAGTAAGATATGATTATTTTCTTCCACGTAGCCAACTTGTTCATTATACTGAACTTGAATCCATCCGTTGTCTAGTTTGTGTAGGGATAATAAATATTGTCCTTGAGAGATTTCACCCATTGGGATTGACTTTGAATCCATCTTTTGATAAACCTGTACATTCGAAGAACCAGTATTTACAGCAAATTGAACAATTTTATTTTTTACTCTAGAAGACGTCTGAGTGGCAGAGTTTGTATTTGAATTATCTACAACTGTTTGACGGGTATTGTTCTCATTTGTTGAAGCAGATTTTTCACTGACTAATGGATAGGCAATTATCCAAAATGTTAATAATATAAAAATGAAAGCTATGAATTGTTGTGTATTTTTCTTTTTAAATAGATGCAATAATGAATCCATAGAGACTCCTTTAAAATTAAGTATTTCTAATTCATTATACCAATAAAACCCTTATTTGTGTATAAAAAGTTGCTTTGAACTTGATTGTGGTAGAATTTATTAGGTACAATAAAATAGAATAAGAGCAAAATTGGAGGTTTGACATGTTAATTGGATCTCATGTTTCAATGAGTGGTAAAGAAATGCTATTAGGGTCAGCTAAAGAAGCCTATAGTTACGGGGCAAATGTTATGATGGTGTATACGGGAGCTCCTCAAAATACCAGAAGAAAACCGATAGAAGAATTAAACGCTGAAATAGGCAAGAAATTTATGGCTGAAAATGGAATCAAGGAAGTGGTCGTTCACGCTCCCTATATTATTAACTTAGCCAATACTACAAAAGAAGGATATATTGATTTTGCAATTGATTTTTTAAAAGAAGAATTGAGACGTGCTGAAGCAGTCGGTGCTACACAAGTTGTTTTACATCCAGGTTCTCATGTAGGAGCGGGTGTTGATGTTGGATTGAATCAAATCATCTATGGACTAAACCAAGTAATTACAAAAGATCAAACAGTTCAAATCGCCTTAGAAACAATGGCTGGAAAAGGAACGGAGTTAGCTCGTACGTTTGAAGAACTAGCGCGTATTATTGATGGCGTGACGTATAATGAACACTTATCGGTTACATTTGATACTTGTCATGTTCATGATGCTGGATACGATATTAAAAACGATTTATCGGGAGTATTGACACAGTTCGATAAAACGGTAGGACTTGATCGCATTAAAGTTCTTCATATCAACGATTCTAAAAATCCTGTGGGTGCTCATAAAGATAGGCATGAAAATTTTGGATTTGGAGAAATTGGGTTTGATGCGTTAATGAATGTTATTCAAGTCCCAGAATTTAAAAATCTCCCTAAAATTCTTGAAACTCCATGGATTAAAGTGGAAGATAAAGTTCAGATTGCGCCTTACAAGAAAGAGATTGAAATGATTCGTTCTGGTAAATTCGATTCACATTGGATCGAAGAGTTATTAAATCAAGAAAGAAGGAAGTAATATGCATTCACACGATCATTGCTGTGGACACGACCACTGTAAGCATCATCATAACCACTCACATAATCATGTTGAAGAAGCATTAGAGATTCTAAAAGAAGCGGGCTACAAGCACACGAATAAACGCCAACGATTGGTTGAAATTTTAAATGATGCGAATCGCTACTTGTCAGCAAAGCAAGTACAAGAGTTAGTTGCACCTGAATTCCCGCAATTAAGTTATGATACAATTTATCGTAATTTATATACCTTTGTACAATTAAATATTTTAGAAGAAATCAAAAATAATATTGATAGCCAATTAGAAGATATTTCAGTGACAAATACCAATATTTCAACTAAATTAGATAGTTTAGAAAAATATGATTCC
>CALIJD010000113.1 GCA_938017885.1 uncultured Granulicatella sp. | reverse complement strand
TAGCAGGGGAAATCTTTAAAAAAGCTATTTTCCACCAGTTGGATGATATTCATTTATTGCCCATTGGAGAGGAGTATGTGTTTTACTTACGGGATGTTAATGGTTTAAAAGAACTAAGGAAAGTTTCAGCGAGGATTGCTGAACAGTTTATTTCATATTTGAAATACCAAGCTGGGATGGATGTTGGGGAGAGAAGACGACCTCAAAGTGGATCACTGACTTTTGAAATTCCAGGTCATCAAATCATTGAGTTACGTTTATCTGTTATTACTAATTTTAAGCAAAAAGAATCAATGGTCATTCGACTGTTACATCGTTCCCAAAAAGAGAATTCTTCTATTCAAGCGACAACCTACTTTCCAAAGGATTGGAGATTATTAGAACAGTTTCTTAGATATAAAAGTGGATTAATTCTATTTTCTGGTCCTGTTAGTTCGGGAAAAACAAGTACTATGTATTCCTTACTTAGAGGAAGAATGAATGAAAAGACGTTACAAGTCATAACAATGGAGGATCCAGTTGAATATCATGAACCTATGTTTCTTCAAACGGAAATTAATGAAAAAGCTGGGATTACTTACGAACTTTTAATTAAAAGCTGTTTAAGACATCATCCAGATATTCTTCTCATTGGGGAAATTAGAGATGAAATGACCGCAAAAATGGCCATTCGCGCTGCCTTAACGGGCCATCTAATTTTAGCGACGGTGCATGCAAAAGATTGTAATGGTGTAATCTCTAGGCTAATAGAACTTGGAGTTAGTAAGACGATGTTAGAACAAACGATTATCGCAATTTGCTCACAACGTTTACTTCCAAGATACTGCGCCCTGTGTCAGCAAGAATGTCAAATCTATTGTAATCACTTAGCGAATGGAGAAAAAAGAGGAACGATTTTTGAAATTGAAACGAATCGTAAAATTTCGGACTTTTTAAACAAGAATCAGTTTGAAAGAGACGAGGAAAGGATTCATCCTTTTAATAAGGTGTTAAGAAAGGCTTATGCATTGGGATATATTACTGAAAAAACTTACGAAACCTATCAAATTATCTAAGAAATGGAAAGCGGACATACAAGCTAGATTCATGCTTCAATTGTCTCATCTATTACAAGAAGGGTTTAGTTTAGATGAGTCCTTAAAATTTTTAGAGTATTTATTTGATGCACAGAAAAGTCAGATAGAACAGATGAGAAAATTGTTGAGTGAAGGACATCGGTTTGATCAATGTTTAAGAGAGGTTGGCTTCTCAGAAACTCATACATCTCAAATATACTTATCGATGCAATTTGGAAGCTTCGAGAAAGCTTGTGATTCCATTGGAGATTTTTTAATCCGTAAGCAAAAGCAAAAGAAAAAAATGCATCAAACAATGATTTATCCAGCCTTCCTTTTTATCTTTGTGATTGGGATGATTCTATGCATTCGAGTGCTATTACTCGATCAGTTAGGGAGTATGATTCAAGAGGAACAATTAAAACAAAGTGGATTTCTATATTGGATATGGCTGTGGTTCAAAAATTTACCCCAAATTTCAATCGTTATTCTTGGAGTTGGAATGATTCTCTCTTTTCTCATTTATTCTTTTTGGAAACAAAAGGATTCGTATCATCAATTTCTAAGTCTGATTCATTTCCCGATTGTTGGGCAGAGTGTTCAACAATATGTCACTTTTTTGTATGCAAGAGAATTTTCTTATTTTTTAGGGAATGGGCAATCTCTTCTAACTATGGTTGCGGAAATGAAGAAGGACGGAACGAGTAACCTTTCAAAAAAACTTGCTGTAAAAATTGAACAAGAACTAGTCCGAGGAGAATCTTTCTCGGGTGCGCTTGAGAAAATAGGGTTATTTCGAAAAGAATTTATTTGGCTTGTATTAGAAGGAGAGAAGACTAGACAGTTAGATGTCCAACTAAAGGTTTACGCTGATCAAATGCTTGAAGAATTTTCAAAAGGAATTGAAAAGAAAATCAAATGGATACAACCAATACTTCTGTTGGGAATCGGGGTTCTCATCGTTTCCATGTATCTCATCTTATTACTACCGACATTAACAATGATTGGAGGAAATTAAAATGAAAATGAAAACAAAGAAAAAAGGCTTCACATTAATTGAATTACTCGTGTGCCTCTTTATTATTGGCTTGATGATGCTACTGATTATTCCGAATATTGCTAAACAAAGGGAAACTGCTCAAAACAAAGCAGATGATGCGATTGTCAAAGTTATTAAGACGCAACAAGAAGCATATATGTTTGACAAAAATACAAAAGAAGTCCCTGATGCTCAGAAATTAAAAGATGAAGGGTTTATCGATGACAATCAACTAAAAGCCTATAATAATGTCCCAGCTGATAAGAAAAAATGAAACTAAGAGCGTTTACGCTCATTGAATGCTTAATATCGCTGGCGATTGCTTGCTTCTTAGTGATACTGACTCCGCCTTTGATTAGTCAGTCATATGTGAATTGGAAGGAAGAAGTATTTCTTAGAGAGTTTGAGCAAGTAATGGATACAGCACAGATTACAGCTATTTCAACGGGCAAAGGTTCGTTTGTGACAGTTTCGGGCGGCCTAGTGGTATTAAATTGTCATGGAGCAAGAGAGTTGGATAGGAAGATTCGTTTTCCAGAAACAATGAAGAGTTATTCAATTCAAACGTATAGTTTCAAACCTTATAGTGGGAATGTAAATCAGTTTTCATCCGTGACTTTTGATGGCCAGAATCGCAGATACACTTATGTTTTTCAATTGGGGGAGGCTAAGTATCATGTTGAAATTACCAACAAGTAGAGGATATGTATTGCTTGAAGCGTTGATAGGGCTGATGGTTTTATCGGTTATTGTCTCCTTAATTAGTTTTACGGTTGGGCAACTGTACCGTAGGCAACAGCTAAAAGGATGCTTTTTGGATGCTGCAGCTACACAGCTCATGGATTTACAAGCTAGTGCTACTTATCCTACAACTATTGATAAATTACCAAATGAAGAGTTTCAAAAGATGAAAAAAGTTACTCTAGAAAATGTAAATTCAACCGTCTCTCCAACAATAGTGACTGTATCTTGTGGAGAGCATAAGGAGGTGTTCCAAATCAATGCCATTACCGAGAAAAAAGTCCGGTTTTCTGCTCATTGAACACCTGTTGGCTCTTGTCATTATCTCTATTAGTTTAGTGGCGTTTATGGGTCTTTGCACAGCGTTTTTAAAAATCAAAGATCGACTCAATGTTCCTGATGATATTAAATGGCATGTAGCAGTACAGCAGATGAATTTTAATTATGGTGGATTTAGATTGAAGTCATTTAACGGCTACAATCCTTATATTGCGTATTTTGAAAACATGGCATCTGAGAAAACAGAGGTGATTACGTTAGTTTCTAGTTGGAAAGATGGGGGGAAGATTTATAAAGGATCAGGAGGAAGTGGAGGACACCAACCATTTCTCTACGGCATTAGATCCTTGTCGATTCAAAGAAATGGAACTAGATTACTTATTGCGCCAACTCTGAATCAAGGGAATACTTTTCGATTAAACTTCGCACCGAAGAATCGAGTTATCTACATCAAAGTGAAAGAGGTAAAGGAAAAGAAAAATGACAAACCCTAAAAGAAAAGGAACATTACTATTTCAGTTTCTAGCACTCCTTGCGATTGCTAGTTTCCTCACCATTGCTCTATTAAAAATTCATGCCCATAACACTCTTGAATATCGCCTTCTAGAAGATGGGTATCGAATGGATTTATTGCTCGAGATGGCGAGTCAAACAGTGCGTCAAAAACTTTCTTTTAAAGGGAATGAAATGACTTTTCCGGATAATATTCAATTTTCTAATGGCACAGTGAGGGTAGAATGGAACGAGAAAGCACATCAATTTTTGTTAAAGGCATACCTTCCAAATGGCCACACGAAAGAAGATATACTAATTATTCAGTTTGTAAAATAAACTAAACGCTAGATAGCAACTTCTTTTGTTTTTTTCATTTTCAAGATATGGTATACTTTTCAATGAGAAAATGAAAAGATGGTGAAATAATGACACAAACAATCCTTGAAATTAAACACCTCAAAAAATCCTATGGACAAAACGTGCAAGACAATTAAAAGGGTACACTCTTGATGACTTGCAACAAATTACAAAAATTCAAAAACGTTATTTAATTGCAATTGAAGATAATGACTTTGACTTGATGCCAGGTGCTTTTTATACACGTGCTTTCATTAAACAGATTGCGGACACAGTTGGTTTAGATGGTGCTGTTTTATTAGAGGAGCATGCATCAGAAATTCCACAAGCAATTGTTAAAACAACGACTTCTACAACTGCTCAGACTTCAGTAACAAGTAATCGCACACGATTAAATAAGAATAAGAGTAAATGGTCTTCAATATCAGATACTTTAAAGAATTATTTCCCTACAATCTTATTGGGAATGTTCATAGTAGCGATTATTTTTGCCATTGGACAAGCGGTTTTAAACACTCGTAGTCAAAGAAATAATCAGGTAACCACACAAGTAACGACTCAGCAAAGTGCTGTACAAGAAACAACGGTTGCTACTACAACAACAAAAGCTCCAGAGGTTACTAGTGTAAATTACTCATACGCGAATGGGAATGCTTTATACTA
>CALIJD010000112.1 GCA_938017885.1 uncultured Granulicatella sp. | reverse complement strand
AGAGATTGTGTTCCTCATTCACGACGGACCGGTGCAGGATGGGATGAGTGTCTTTTATGGAGAGTATGTTATAATTGAGCGATAGGAGAGGTGATTTAAATGCGGTATGTGCTTTTATTAAGAGGTATCAATGTCGGAGGAAAAAATAAAGTCGTAATGAGCGAGCTGAAGGAACTATTAAAGAGTGAAGGATTCAGTGAGGTGGATTCGTACATTAATAGTGGAAATTTATTTTTTACAAGTAGCGAGAGTGTGGAAAAAATCGTTTTGAAAGTTGAAAAATTATTAGAAGAGAATTATGACTTCTCGATTCCTTTTGCGTTACTTTCAAAAGAAACTTATTTAGAAGAAATTGCAAATCTTCCAGAGTGGTGGAACGAAGAATTTGCTAGAAAAGATATTTTGTTTTATTCTCAGGGGACAAATTCGGATGAGATCGTTGAATTTGCAAAAAATTCTGAGCTTTATAATGAAAAAGTGTATATCGGAAAGAATGCGGTCTTTTGGGCTAAGATGGATGAAGGAGAGTTTCTGAAGACGACTTATCATAAGAAGTTGTTGAAACAACCTTTTTATAAGACGATTACGATTCGAAATGGGAAGACATTTGATAAAATTGCAGAACTACTTCAAAAAGAACAGTAATGTTTATAGAAGTAAAATGATCTGAAAACAGTAAATTGATGAATTTACTGTTTTTTTATTTAAAAAGGAAGAGAATGCGGGGTGTAATCCAGATATGAAGTACAAAGAAGTGCCTTTATGATAGGGCTCTTTTATGGTACAATAGTCTGTGAATTTGTAGAAAGTAGAGGCGCATTATGGAAATAAAAATTATTGAAACAAGTGATATGCATGGGTATGTATTACCTACGAATTATACTGAAAGAAACTTGGATTTAGGATTCAGTACCGCAAAGGCTGCGACGGTCATTCAACGATTAAAACAAGAAGCCAAAGGACCAGTAATCCAAATTGAAAATGGAGACTTTATTCAAGGGTCGCCTTTAAGCTATTATGTACGTAAAAATGATGCAAAAGTAGCAGCGGATTTAACAAAAGTATTAAACTACTTAGGTTATGATTTAGGAATTCTAGGAAATCATGAGTTCAACTATGGGCTGGACTACTTAAGAGAAGCGATTGAGTCTTATAATCATCCTATTCTTTGCGCGAACATTTTAACAAAAGACGGCAAGCCAGCCTTTGGGGAGCCATACAAAGTGTTTGAAAAAGAAGGTGTAAAAGTCGCTGTTCTAGGAATTACAACGCCCTATATTCCAAAATGGGAACAACCTGCAACGGTGAAAGATTTAGTATTCGTGAGCGCGTTAGAAACAGCGAAGAAATACGTTCCAGAAATGCGTAAAGTGGCGGACGTTGTTGTGGTGACTTATCACGGAGGATTTGAATGCGACCTTTCATGTGGGGATCCAACAGAACTATTAACGGGAGAAAACGAAGGGTATGCGATTGCGACTCAAGTAGAAGGAATCGATGCCTTAGTGACAGGTCACCAACACCGTGTGATTGCACAAAAAGTGAATGGGATTCCAGTGATTCAACCGGGATACCGCGGAGCATATGTGGGTGAAATCAGCCTAGAAGTAGAAAAAGTAGACGGGAAGTATACTGTTGTTTCAAGCGAAGCAAAACTTCACCCAACTGAAGAAGTTCCAGCAGATCCTAAAGTTGTAGAAATGTTTAGCGACTTACAAGCAGAAGTGGAAGATTGGTTAGACACAACTGTTGGAACAGTAGTCGGGGATATGACGATTAAAGATCCTCATGAAGCGCGTTTAAAAGAACATCCATATGTTGAGTTCATTAACAAAGTTCAAATGGATGCCAGTGGTGCGGATATTTCTGGAACCGCGTTATTTAACAATGACGGACGTGGGTTTAATTCTGAAATTCGCATGCGTGACGTGATTACAAATTACATTTATCCCAATACATTAGCGGTTCTAAAAGTGAGTGGGGCGGACTTGAAAGCGGCTCTTGAACGTGTAGCCACTTATTTCATTGTTGAAAATGGAAAAGCAGTCTTCAATCCTAAATATGTGGAGCCAAAACCTCAATTCTACAACTATGATATGTATGAAGGAATCGAGTACACTTTAGACTTTACAAGACCATTTGGAGACCGTGTCACACGTTTAGACTATCATGGAAAACCAGTTCAACCTACTGATGAATTAGAAGTGGTGGCAAATCAATATCGTGCAGTTGGTGGCGGAAACTATAGTATGTTTAAGCCAGAGAAGATTGTGCGTGAGGTGCAGATTGACATGACGGAGCTCATTGCGGAATACTTGCGCAAACATCCAGTCATCGAAGCAACCGTCAACAACAACTTTAAGACTGTGGTGAAATAATATAAAGATACTTCAAACTCCTCAGAGTTTGTTATAGAAAAGCATTATAGGATACCGGTTTGAGTCTAAGGTCTCAAACCTACCAAGCTTCAAACAGTCTCTACGAAATGAATTTCTAGAGACTGTAATTCACATTGGTTATCATCCCCTATAATGCTTTCTATAACCTCTGAGGAGTTTTTCGTGTTATTAGCGCTTAAATTGTTGTGTTGCTTCAATCAAGTTAGAACAAATATTCCTTCATTCGAAATGAGAAGCGTTAGCCTTTATAGCTGTACCGGATTGAGCCAAGGTCTCAATCCTATCGAGCCTCAAACGGATGGTAGGAAATGAATTTCCAACCATCCGTAATTCGCATCGATTACTCATCGCTATAATGGCTACTATGTTATCCGAAAACGCGTAGCTTTTTTTCTTTGCCTCTTAACTTTGTTGTGTTGCTTTGATGGAGTGAGTGCAAGTATTCCTTCATTCGAAAGGGGAAAGTGCTAAAAGTGAGTAGAGATTCTTAGTTTGAGTGGTAAATAGTGTATTGAGTCTTGTTCAAAGTATGATATGATTAAAAAAAAGGTCATGTAGAGAGGGTCGATTATGAAAGGGAAAAAGCTGTTTTATATTGCACTATTTTTTTCGTTAATTGTAATTCTGTATGGATGTAACGGGAGAAATAGTAGAGGCTATTTGGAAGACCGAATTGGAACTCAGATCAGTCGTGTTTATCCTACCAAAAACTTAGAAGATTTATTTGAGCAGTTTCCTAACGGCTTTACGATTTATCAATCTCATACTGAAGGGGAATATCGAATCAAGGTTGAATTGACAGGAGATTCTTTAACACGGATGATTGAGGGAACCATAAAGAAAGTAAGACGAAAAGATGGAGAGGTAACTTCTCAAGTGGAAGTTAAGTATCAAAATGAGGAGTTTTCTTTTTCTGATGAAAAATTAGCAACAGAACTTTGGGGATATAAAAGATTCTTATTCCAAGAAATGACATTGAATACAGAGGTTCTTTCGAAATTTAAGCTAAAGGATACTTACTACAACGGTAATAACGGTAGCTTTGAAATAGAGTATGTCGTTAAGAATGAACAAATTAATGAGTTCCTTGGACTAGAAAAGAAACAACAAGTCACATTAGGCTTACATGGAAGTAATGCGAATAGAGGATATTACTACACACTTTCAGTCGATGTGGATAGCGATTTTTCATTTGCTGAAAGAATTGAAGAGTAAGAAGGGGATTAAGCAACTTGCTTAATTCTTTTTTTATTGAAAAGTTTAGGATTTTGTTAGGGAATGTGGTGGTGAAGGTGGGATATGGTATCATGAAGGCACTGAATTGCAAAGTGAGGTTTTGTGTGTGAAGTTAAAGAGAGGTTCGTGGATTGGGCTATTGATGTTATGCGTGACGCTATTAGTGGGATGTGTGGATCACACGAGTCGTGGGTATCTTGAAGAGCTCTCTGGGAAAGAGTTGAGCAGGGTTTATCCAACAGAAAATATTGAAGATTTATTTGAGCAGTTTCCGAATGGATTTACCGTGAGTCAGTCGCGTGTCGTAGGGGACTCGACGGTATTTGTTTATCTTAAGGCGAAGGAAAAAGGAAAACCTTTTGTCGGTACGATGAAGCAAATCAATTCTAAAACAAAAGAAGAGGAAATCAGTCAGACGTTCCAATATGTGGAGGGCAAGTTTGTTTTTGAAAATGAGGAAGAAGCTAAAAAACTTTGGCCTCAAGGGAAGTTCTTATTTCAGGAATTGCAATTGAATCAAGAGATGTTACGAAAGGCAAAATTGCATTCGAAACAGTATACGAATAGGGAAGAAAGTCCTACAGGAGACAACTCATTTTATCTAGAATATAGTATTCAGCTTCCAGTGGTTAATCGAATTTTGGGGATAGACGAATCGCAACCGATAGATTTTTCTATTTTCGGGCACGATGAGTCCAAAGGATTTTTATATGAAATTGGAGCGAAGCAAGATAATATAACGACTTTATGGGAAATGATACGAGAAATTAGGTAAGAGAAAAGTCGATGGTTTTCTGAGAATTAGAAAGATGTTACAATAAAAGAGAGGTGAGTATATGCAAACAATTATGATTGTAGAAGATGAAAAAGTCATTCGTGATGCGGTGGTATCCGAGTTAGAAAAATGGAATTATGAAGTGGTCGCTGTAGACGATTTTTCTCAGGTATATACTCAATTTTTATCCGTGAATCCTCAGTTGGTTATTCTGGATATTACATTACCATTCTATAATGGTTATTATTGGTGCCAAGAGATTCGTAAAGTCTCTCAAGTGCCCATCATGTTTTTATCTTCTCACGATCAACCGATGGACATTGTGATGTCGATTAATATGGGTGCAGATGACTATATGACAAAACCTTTTGAACCCAGTGTTCTTGTAGCAAAGATTCAAGGGATGATGCGTAGAAGTTATGAATTTGTACAGCAGAAAGACTGGATAGAGTATAAAGGTGCAACCCTTCAATTAGCAAGCACAAAAGTGAGTTTTAATGGAGAGGAAATGGATCTCTCTAAAAATGAATTAATTGTTCTAAGAGTCTTGTTTGAGAAACAAGGAGATATCGCAACTAGAGAAGAGTTGATGAATCAACTGTGGAATAGTGATTTGTTTGTAGATGATAATACACTTTCGGTGACAGTGGCGAGACTTCGTAAAAAGCTGGCTGAAATTGGTTTAGCAAATCTCATCACGACTAAAAAAGGAATTGGGTATGGAATGGCGGAAGAAATTCAATGATGACAAAAAAAGATTTTAGTATTCAATGGCTCAAATCACACCATACTTTATTGATTTCATTTGGATGTATCGAAGTGTTTTCGATGGTATTTGCATTGGTGTTTAACTGGGGCAGTACAGGAGCTTTTTACTATTTATTTTTATTAGGATTGTTCCTATGCTTTATTTTGTTTATTTTGCTCTGGCATGACTGGAGAAAATATAAAAGCATGGTGAAAGCTTTGAATCAGCAAGCGAGATCCTTGGAAGAAGAGGTTTCCCCTGTGATCCATCTTCTCTTTGAAAAGAATCAAGGTCTAATGCAAGAGATGCAGCAGTTGAAGACAAAAATGCAACAAAGTAGAAAAGAAGATATAGATTATTACACGCTATGGGCGCATCAGATTAAAACGAGTATTGCATCTAGCCAGCTTTTAATTCGTAGCCTTCCACAAACTGCGGAAAAGTCCATGTTGGAACAAGAGTTGGTGCGAATTACAGCTTATACGGAATTGGCATTGCACTATGTACGGATGGAAACTTTCCATAGAGATTTGGATTTACAAAAGGTGAAGCTGGATGACATACTCCATCCTGTCATCAAAAAATACGCTACATTCTTCATTCATAAGAAGTTGAAATTACAATATATCCCTATTGATGAAGTGGTCGTAACGGATAAGAAATGGCTGGGGGTCATTGTGGAACAAGTATTGTCCAATGCGGTTAAGTATACTCCAGATGAGGGAAGAATTGAGATTACTTTCGATAAAGATATACTAACCATTAAAGATACAGGAATTGGAATCGCTTCTCATGACCAAGCTCGAATTTTCGAAAGAGGATTTAGTGGATTCAATGGAAGAGTAAATCATCAATCGACTGGGCTAGGGCTCTATTTATCTAGTGAAATTGCAAAGAAATTAGGGGTCACTTTAAGTGTGGATTCTACTGTTGGAAAAGGAACCTCGATTCATATTCAGATTCCTAAAGAAGGTTTACAAGTAAAAGATTAGAGAAGGGACGAGCGCCCTTCTTTTTTAGTTAGTTTTCTTTGTGCAATGGAAAATTTCATAAACATTAACGATGACACGCCCGGATATGTTATAATTAAAAAGGTTATTATATCTGAGAAAAGATAGGAGAATGACAATGACAGTAGATCAATTAGAATTAGTCGTCATTACAGGAATGAGCGGTGCAGGTAAAACCGTTGCTATGCAAAGTTTTGAAGACATGGGATATTTCTGTGTCGATAATATGCCACCAAGTTTATTACCAAAATTCTGGGAATTAGTGAAAGAATCAGGAAAAATTACAAAGATTGCGCTCGTAATCGATTTACGTTCTCGTGCGTTCTTTGATGAAATCATGTCCGCAATCGGTGGACTAGATAATACTTCCTTTATTACCACAAAAATTTTATTTTTAGAAGCGAGTGATGATGCATTAGTTTCTCGTTATAAAGAAACGAGAAGAACTCACCCATTAGCTGGGGAAGGTCGTATTTATGATGGAATTATTGCGGAGCGTCGCTTACTACAAGATATTAAGACTCGCTCGCAAAAAGTCATTGATACAACGAATTTATCTCCTCGTCAGTTACGTGAAGAAATCATGCAAGCTTTCTCTACTGGTCAAGAGGGTGTATTTACGATTCAAGTGATGTCCTTTGGATTTAAATATGGATTACCAATTGATGCAGATGTGGTGATGGATGTTCGTTTCTTACCAAACCCACACTATATTCCAGAGTTACGTCCTTTGACAGGCTTAGACGAACCGGTCTATGACTATGTAATGAGTCAGCCAGAAGCGAAGACGTTCTATCATAAATTGATGGATTTACTCGATTTCTCAATTCCGGGTTACAAGAAAGAAGGAAAATCCAGCGTAACGATTGCGATTGGATGTACAGGTGGACAACACCGTTCTGTAGCTTTTGCGGAACGAATTGGCCGTGAATTATTATCCGACTCTTATAATGTGAAAATTTCTCATCGTGACAAAGATCGTCGTAAAGAAGGGAATGGACGCTCATGATGTTTGAGGTAACACCAAACCCTCCGAGGAAGAAAAAGGGCCCGAAAATTACGGTAATTGGAGGAGGAACGGGACTGCCTGTTCTTCTTAGAAATCTCCGCAAGCGTGACGCAGAAGTCACTGCAATCGTAACAGTTGCTGATGATGGTGGAAGTTCAGGAGTTATCAGGGACTATATGAACGTCGTCCCACCAGGAGATATTCGAAATTGCATGATTGCTCTTTCGCCTATGAATCCTCTTCAAAAAGAAATCTTCCAATACCGTTTCAATTCGGATGATCAGTTCTTTGCAGGGCATGCGATTGGGAACTTGATTATTGCAGCATTAACGGAAATGCGTGGGAATAATATTTTTGATGCTATTCGTTTACTGTCTCGAATGATGGCCGTCGAAGGGCATGTTTATCCAGCGGCAGAAGAACCTTTATTACTTCGTGCGGAGTTTAAAGATGGCACGATTGTAGATGGGGAATCTAAATTAGTGAAATTACGCAAAAAAATTAAAAAAGTTTCGGTTCACTGTTATGATGAAAATCGCCAATTAGATGAACGTCGCACTCCTATGGCAGCCCGGGAAGTAATTAATGCCATTATGGAAGCAGATATGGTTGTATTAGGCCCTGGTAGTCTATACACAAGTATTCTGCCAAACCTCATGATTAGTGATATTGGTGAAGCAGTCTGTGAAACGAATGCGGAAGTCGTGTATATTTGTAACATCATGACCCAATTAGGGGAGACCGAGCAATTTACGGATGCTGATCATGTGCGCGTGTTACATGAACATTTAGGAACGAAATTTATCGATACGGTTCTCGTGAATACAGAGGAAGTTCCGGAAGAATATTTAAGCCAACAAAAGAATGAAGAATATCTTTATCAGGTAAAATATGACTTCCAAGGGTTAAGAGACCAAGGATGTCGCGTTATTTCATCAGACTTTATTCGTCTTCGTGAAAATGGGGTATACCATGACGGGGAAAAAGTAATTGACGAATTATTCCGTCTCTTACAAAGTGCAAAAACTGAAAATAATTAAGGAAAAGGAGCCAAGGCTTGTCTTTTGGCTCCTTCATTATGACAAAAAGAGAAAGGAGGAACAAACGAGTGTCCTTATTATCTTTTGCTGCAGAAACAAAACAAGAGTTAACACAGCTAGAAGTGCAATATGATTATTCCAAATACGAATTAGCGGCGCTTATTCGTATGAATGGTGCGGTTGGGATTTTGAACCGCCAATTAATCTTAAATATTCAAACGGAAAATGCAGCCATTGCTAGACGTATTTATATTTTATTGAAAAAATATTATCAAGTTGAGAGTGAACTCTTGGTTCGACGCAAAATGAAGCTAAAGAAAAACAATGTTTATATTGTACGTCTGAAACATGGAACGGAAGAAATTTTAGAAGATTTGAATATCAAATCAAGCGGATTATTCAATATGCGCGTTCCAGAAAATATTAGAGACGATGAAGAAAAAATGCGCGCGTATCTGCGAGGCGCTTTTCTAGCAGGAGGCTCTATTAATGATCCAAAGACGAGCCGTTATCATCTAGAAATCTACTCTATTTATGAAGAACACAATGATGATATTTGCCAGATGATGAATGCTTTTGGATTGAATGCTAGAACGATTGAGCGTCGAAAAGGATATATCACTTATTTAAAAGAAGCAGAGAAAATTGCGGACTTTTTAGCGGTGATTCACGCATCGAATGCCATGCTTCATTTTGAAGATATTCGTATTATTCGAGATATGAGAAATACGGCTAACCGCCTTGTGAATTGCGAAAATGCAAATATTAATAAAGTGGTGAATGCCGCAACCCGTCAAATTGAAGAGATTCAATATATCGAAGATACGGTAGGATTAGATTCCTTGCCGGATAAATTATCTGAAATCGCAAAAATCCGATTAGAAAATCCAGAAATTAGTTTGAAAGAATTAGGGGAGATGCTTCCTTCTGGTCCAATCTCAAAATCGGGAGTGAATCATAGACTTCGAAAAATCTCAGAATTTGCTCAAAACCTAAAAGAAGAAAAATCCAATTAAAAGGAGGGAACGTAGCTTACTATAGAAAAACTATAGGAGGTAGGTTCCATGAACTTAGTATCTTTAATTGGTCGTGTTGTCAAAGAGGTGGAAGTACAACAGCTTCAACCTTCAGGAAAAAGTGTGTTTAATAATACAATTGCTGTGCAAAATGTATATCGAAACAATGATGATTCTTATCATTCACACTTCATTCAAGTGGTCGCTTGGGGTAAAATTGCAGAACGGATCGGCAAGTTTGTCAAAAAAGGAGACCGGATTGGAGTAGAAGGAAGACTGAATACGCGTCGTTATACGAACAAGAATCATCAAGAAGTCTACGTTACCGAAGTTGTTATTGAACAAGTTTATTTTTTAGAAAGAAAGCACGAAACAGAGGAGATAGAATCTCCGTTTGAAGATCCACAAAGTCTTTTTGTGGAATAGCGTTAAGGAGAAAAATTCCTTCGCGTCATAGATTTAGAATGAAGGAGTTTTTCAGTGATTATTTTAATAAATGGAGTAGCCATTGCAGTAGGGGCGATTGTGGGAGTATTTCTAAGAAATATTATCGCAGATCGTTTTTCCCAACATATTATGCAAGGTTTAGCTCTTTGTGTGTTTTTAGTAGGGATTAAAGGAGCCATTCAAATTCCTAGTAGTATGATTATGATTTTATCGCTCGTTTGTGGAGCGCTCGTAGGTGAAGGCATTCAAATGGAGGAGCGCGTTCGTAAATTTGCGGATTGGCTTCAAGAGAAGACTTCAAAAGGAAAAGAGACAAATGCCAATTTAGGAGAAGGATTTGTTGCTGCTGTAATGATTTTCTGTGTAGGAGCCTTGGCTACAATGGGGTCGATTCAACTAGGATTGACTGGAGAGCCGACTTTACTTCAAACAAAATCCATTTTAGATGGCATTACTTCGATATTTCTTGCTGCAACAGAAGGGATTGGCGTTGGACTATCATCGGTAGCTGTGATTGCCTATGAGTTAATCCTAGTAGGATTATCGCAATTTGTATCTCCTTATTTAAGTGAGACAGTCACAGTTTCTATGTCAGCAGTGGGGTCCTTACTTTTAGTGGGCTTGGCGATGAATCTTCTAGGGATTACAAAGATAAAAGTCCTTAATTTCTTACCCGCTATTTTCATGCCTATTATAATTGTGCCCATTTTAACGATGTTTTAATAAAAAACACTGAGTCGATTGATCGACTCAGTTTTCTTTTTTATTATTTATTTTCTGCTTCTAGTTTTTCAAAAGCATCATTTAAGATGGATTTCAATGTTCTTGCAGATAAGTTCATTTTCTCTTGTTCAGAGTCTGCTAGAGGGATTTCGATGATTTGACGAATCCCTTCACGACCGATAACGGCTGGGGCACCGATATAAATATCATCTTGTCCATATTGACCTTCAAGATATACCGATAATGGGAAAATCGCTTGTTCATTATTTAAGATGGCTTTTGTAATACGTGCTAGAGTAGCACCAATACCGTAGTAAGTAGCACCTTTTTTAGCGATAATTTCGTAAGCTGCATCACGCACTTGGAAGAATACTTCAACTAATTTTTCTTCATCTACATGTGGATTTTGACGAACCCATTCATAGATTTGTAGACCTCCGACATTTGTATGAGACCAAACTGGGAATTCAGTATCTCCGTGTTCACCCATGATATATCCGTGGACATTACGAGCATCAACGCCTACTAATTCAGCGATTGTTTGACGGAAACGAGCACTATCTAAAGAAGTACCAGAACCAATAACACGTTCTTTTGGAAGTCCAGAGAATTTCCAAGTTGCATAAGTTAAGATATCCACTGGGTTTGAAGCCATTAGGAAGATTCCATCAAATCCACTAGCCATAATAGAATCTACAATGTTTTTCAAAATTTTTAAGTTTTTAGAGACTAAATCCAAGCGAGTTTCACCTGGTTTTTGAGCTGCTCCAGCAGTAATACATACAATATCTGCATCGTGGCAGTCTTCGTATGTCGCTGCGTAAATCTTTTTAGGGGCATTGAAAGCTAAGGCATGTGATAAGTCTAACGCATCGCCTTCTGTTTTTTCGAAATTGATATCAATGATTCCAAGTTCTTCTGCAATCCCCTGTAATACAAGAGCGTAAGCGTAACTAGAACCAACGGCACCGTCACCGACTAAAATTACTTTATTACCATGTTTTTGAGATTTTTCCATGTTCATACCTCCTAAAAAATTAGTAATGGAGTATCCATAAATAAGTATAGCACGGTTTTCTGAAAATTGATTTTCATAAGACCTTTATTATGACAAATAATACATAAAAAACACAATTTCGTGAAAAAGTGAATTAATAACGGGAAGTTGTGGGGGTATGGTATAATAGCAAAATAGAAGAAAAAAGAATAGGTGGAAGTATGAAATTAGTCGTTGGTCTAGGGAATCCTGGAGCAAAGTATAAAGGGACCAGACATAATGTCGGATTCATGACAATGGACGAAGTGGCCTATCAAGAAAAGTTTGATTTTGATAAAGCACTTTTCGATGCAGTGTTTGCGCAGGTGCAAATGGGCGGAGAAAAAGTTATCTTCATGAAGCCCTTGACGTTTATGAATTTATCAGGGGAAGCGATTCGACCATTGATGAATTATTTTAAAATAGGGATTGAAGATCTTTTAGTCGTTTATGATGATATGGATCTGCCGGTTGGAAAGATTCGTCTTCGTCAAAAAGGTAGCGCTGGTGGCCATAATGGGATAAAGAGTATTATTTCGTGTCTTGGGACAAGTGAGTTTAACAGAATTAAGGTTGGGGTTGGCCGTCCTAAAGAGGGACGTACTGTTGTAGGACATGTGCTCAACCGTTTTGAAAAAGAGGAAGAAGAGGACATTATTTTTGCGGTGCAAAAGAGTGTCGATGCGATTCGTTCGTGGATTGATACGGATGATTTTGTTAAAACAATGAATCAATTTAATTAAAAAAATAGAAGAAGAGATGCTGCGAAGTTTTTCGCGGTCTCTTTTTGTCGTTAGAAAAAGGAGAAAGCTATGCAATTATTGCACCAAACAATCAGTAAACTGAAAGGATTTAAAGAGTGGTTTGATACTCTCAGTCTCTACGAGAGTCAACTGGTGCTAGGGCTTAGTGGATCGGTGAAGCACTTGGCCGAGTCGTGCGCATTTGAGAAATTAGATAAGCAATTAGTGATTGTGACGCCAACGCTCTTACAAGCAACGCAGACTTATGAGGAATTATCAGAGTGGTATGATGAGGATATTGTTCATCTCTTCCCGGTAGAAGAGTCGCTTGCCGCGGATTTTTCAGTGGTGTCACCAGATGTGGTGAGCCAACGCATTCGCACGCTTGATTTTCTAAGCCGCGGACAAAAGGGAATCGTCATTGTGCCATTATCAGGAATTCAAAAACTCTTAGTTCCAGCAGCGGTATGGAAGAAGAGTTCGATTGAACTTGCGATGGGGTCTGAAATCGAATCGATGGATGCCTTTGTGGAGCAGTTAGTGGAATTAGGATATCGTCGTGAAAATATGGTGGCGACTCCTGGTGAATTTGCGCTTCGTGGAAGTATCGTCGATATTTATCCGCTCGACCAAGAATATCCACTTCGTCTTGATTTCTTTGATACAGAAGTGGATTCAATTCGCGCATTTAATGCGGAGACACAACGTTCGATGGATGTGATTGAAGAAGTGCGCATCCTACCTGCCACAGACTTACCTCTGCAAAAGGAAGCCATTTGGAAGGCGCAAACGAAAATTCACGCGCTCTATGAAAAGGACGTGAAGTCTTCCCAAAGTCCAGAGCGCAGAGACCAAGTGTCGAGTATTCAACAAGCTATCGATGCACAATTAGAAAATGGAGAGATTCCTTCAAACTTATCGTATTTCTTGGAATGTATTTATCCTGAGAAGACTAGTTTATTAGATTATGTTTCTAAAGATGCGTACCTCATTATTGATGATTACGCTCGTTTTATCGAAAAGAGTAAATCGTTAGAAGAAGAGGCTGGCTATTGGAAGACGCACCATATCGAAACAGGTGCGATTGCGTCCGGTTTGTCGCTCGTTCAAGATGGACGAAAAGTATTAAAGGAGAGTCCTCTTAAGAGAACGTATTTAGCTATTTTCCAAAAAGGACTCGGACGACTATCTCTCGATGCGATTCATCCGATTACGACTCGCACGATGACACAGTTCTTCTCGCAAATGCCGATGGTGAAAGTCGAAGCGGACCGCTGGAAGAAACAAGGCGCAACAGTCATCGTTTTAGTCGATGATACCAAACGTGCACAAAAAGTAGAACAAACCTTTGCCGATTTTGATATCAAAAGTGTGATTTCAAACGGGACTGTACTAGAAGGGCAACTTCAAATCATGGTCGGCAAGATGCACAATGGATTTGAACTGCCAGAAGACAAATTTGCTATTTTAACGGAACGCGAATTATTTAATAAACTCACAAAACGCGCACCGAGAAATCAAAAGATCTCTAATGCGGAACGTTTGAAGAGCTATACTGAATTAGCTGTTGGAGACTATGTGGTTCACGTGAATCACGGGGTCGGTGTGTATCAAGGGATGGAGACGCTAGAAATCGGCGGAATTCATCAAGACTACATGTCGATTCATTACCAAGATGGCGGGAATTTATTCGTTCCAGTCTCTCAAATTAAGCTCGTTCAAAAATACGTGTCGTCTGATGCCAAAGTACCAAAACTCAATAAATTAGGTGGTACGGAATGGGCGAAGACAAAACGAAAAGTGGCTGCGAAGATTGAAGATATCGCCGATGAACTCATCGAATTATACGCTAAACGCGACGCCGAAAAAGGATATGCGTTTAGCCGCGATACGGTGGAACAACAAGAATTCGAGCAAGCCTTTCCTTACACGGAGACTCAAGACCAACTGCGAAGTGTGGCGGAAATTAAGGAAGACATGCAAAAGGACAAACCGATGGATCGTCTGCTTGTAGGCGACGTTGGATACGGGAAGACAGAAGTAGCCATGCGTGCGGTCTTCAAAGCCGTAATGGATGGGAAGCAAGCAGCTGTTCTTGTTCCGACAACGATTCTGGCCGAGCAACATTACGAGAATTTTGTTCAACGATTTTCTGACTATCCGTTTAAGATTGGTTTACTGAGTCGCTTCCGAAGTAAGAAAGAACAAGAAGAAACGATTGAAAAGCTTCGAAAAGGATCAGTGGATATCGTGATTGGGACACATCGTCTTCTTTCAAAAGACGTGCAATTTTTAGATTTAGGACTCCTCATTGTCGATGAAGAACAACGTTTTGGTGTGAAGCATAAGGAGCGTTTGAAACAATTGAAATCGCAAGTGGACGTATTGACGCTCACTGCAACGCCAATTCCACGCACACTCCATATGTCAATGCTTGGAGTGCGTGATTTATCCGTCATCGAAACGCCACCAGCAAACCGATATCCGGTCCAAACCTTTGTGATGGAACAAAACCCAATGACGATTCGAGACGGAATCGAACGCGAGATGGCTCGTGGCGGACAAGTCTTCTATTTATATAATCGAGTTGAGACGATCGAGAAGAAGGCCGATGAACTGAGAGTTTTGGTTCCAGGTTGTCGTGTCGGTGTAATTCATGGTCAGATGAGTGAGACCACACTTGAAAATATTCTCTTCCAATTTATCGAAGGGGAATACGATGTCTTAGTAACAACGACGATTATCGAAACCGGAGTCGATATTCCAAACGTAAATACGCTCTTTATTGAAAATGCCGACTATATGGGGCTTTCGCAATTGTATCAATTGCGGGGACGTGTTGGTCGTACAAACCGTATTGCTTATGCATACCTTATGTATCAACCAGATAAAGTCTTAACCGAAGTCAGCGAGAAGCGACTCCAAGCGATGCGCGACTTTACAGAACTCGGCTCTGGATTCAAGATTGCCATGCGTGACTTATCGATTCGTGGGGCAGGGAATTTACTTGGAAAACAACAGCATGGATTTATCGATTCGGTCGGATTTGATTTATATTCTCAATTATTAAGTGAAGCCGTGTTGAAGAAACAAGGAAAAGAAGTGAAGTCGGACGAAGAAACCGTCGAAATCGACTTGCAGATTGATGCGTATATTCCTGCAAGTTATATTCAAGATGAACGCCAAAAAATCGAGATGTACAAACGGATTCGTTCGATTGATAGCGTGGAAGCTTATGAAGAATTGCTCGATGATTTTATCGACCGCTTCGGGGACTTCCCAGATGAAGTTAGTGCATTAGCGGAAGTTGGATTGATTAAACATTACGCGAATGAAATTAACGCTGTTTCGATTAAGCGTAAAGACAATTCGGTGACGATTACGATTGCCCAGCCAACTGCGACTCGTTTGCAAGGAGTGCCTGTCTTTGAGGCGCTTGGTCCAGTGAAATTACCAGCACAAGTGGCCAACAAGGGCGAAAGTCTTCAGATTTTATTAAATATCACGCAAAAGCCTGTTGACTTATGGCTTGAGCAAGTTAAACTGTTTGTAAAAACATGTGGGGAAATTCTAGCCCGCGATGAGGAAAAACATGAAGAAGATAAATAGTAAAGGGATGATGCAAGGGGCGATTGCGCTCTCGATTGCCGCGTTTATCGCTAAAATTTTAAGCGCGGTGTACCGAGTTCCTTTCCAAAACATGGTGGGAAACACTGGTTTTTATGTATACCAGCAAGTGTATCCAATCTATGGAATCGGCATGACCTTTGCATTAACGGGATTCCCAGTATTCGTTTCAAATGTGGTTGCGGAATACTTGGAGTCGACACATTTAAAGAAATTATTGAAGCAGCTATTCGTGATTTCTAGCCTCATTGGAGTGGGGATTTTTTCCTTCCTCCATTTGGGGGCTGGAATGATTGCGCACTGGATGGGTGACGTTGAACTCTTGCCGGTCGTCCAAAGCGTTTCCTGGATGTTTCTATTGATGCCGTTTTTGGTCATCACAAGAGGGTATTTCCAAGGAAGTTTTCGGATGATGCCAACTGCCATCTCACAAGTGGTGGAGCAGGTCGTTCGTGTCGCGGTGATTCTCTTTGTGGCGAGTCTGTTTGGTAGCACCATTTCAGACTATTACACGATGGGGACTTGGGCGATGTCGAGTGCGACGATTGCGGCAGTGTTTGCGATTCTTGTAATGCTGTATTATGTAGTGAAAGAAAAAAAAGAACCGCTTGATGGCTTGACGATTTCACCAGTAGAAATGGAAGTTCCAACTTTTGGGCATCTCTTTAAACGCTTTGCCTTTGAAGGGGGGACCATCTGTCTCCTTAGTTCTATTTTAGTATTGTTTCAATTGGTGGATTCATTCTCTGTGTACAATGTGTTAACAGACCAAGGAATGCTTCCTGAAGTGGCGAAAGACCTTAAAGGAATTTACGACCGTGGACAACCGCTTGTTCAATTAGGAATGGTAGTTGGAGTAGGATTTTCGTCGAGCTATATGCCGATGTTATCGCGTGCCTTCAAGAAAGGCCACGACTTAGAGTTTAAGAGATTATCCGCGTCTCTTCTTCGAATGACGATGACATTCTCACTTGTTGCTACGATGGGGATGATTGCCATCTTGCCGTGGTTAAATACCGCACTCTTTGGAGATGCGAAGGGGCAGTCAGTACTGCTTGTCTATGTTACAAGTATTTTCTTTGCGTCAGTCATTATGTCGCTGCACGGCATTTTCCAAAGCCAGCATCAATATCCAAAGACGCTTCTGGCACTCGTAGCAGGACTCGTAGTGAAAGCTGGTACGAATTATTTATTCGTAGCGATGTTTGGAACACTTGGTGCCAGCCTTGCGACGGCGCTTGGATTATGTGTCATGATGAGCGTGATGATGGCTTTTGCAAAAGACATTTTTATAAGTGTGTTGCATGAAGGAAATTTCATCCAGCTTCTTGCTGAGATCGCACTGGGAATGACCCTTATCGTGTCGATATTATCCTACGGTACGTGGCACTTTTCAGCACTTCAAGATTCTAGAACGATGGCTTTCGTATTTTCATTGTTGTATGCCTTCATAGGGGTAGCGCTCTTCTTAGCTGGAACGATGAAATGGAATTTATTTACAAAACGCGAATGGGTGTTAATTCCTAAAGGAAAAACCTTGCTTAGAAAATTTAGTAGAAAAGAGGAAAATGATGAGACTCGATAAGTTTTTAAAAGTATCCCGATTAATTAAACGCCGTACAGTGGCCAAAGAAGTAGCCGATAAAGGACGTGTGTTTATTAATGATAAAGTGGCGAAATCTTCAACGGACGTAAAAGTTGGTGATAAGATCGCGATTCAATTCGGGAATAAACATGTCTTAGTTCAAGTGGAAGCATTAATGGATTCAACGAGAAAAGAAGACGCTAAAGAAATGTTTACGATTTTAGAAGAAAAGTTCATTAATGAAGAAAATAGGGATGCTTAAATGGAATTAAAGGCTAGTCTCTCTCCATTGAGGGAGGCTAGTTTTTTGTTAGATAAAATGTATGCGTTTTCTGTTGACTTCCATTGCAGAAAGGGGTATGATAAATAGTACTTTTTAAAAACGATTAGAGGAGGAGAAACCATGGATTTACATGCCATAAATATATTGCAACCATTCAATGGATGGATGGAATTACGTCATTTTTTGGCTATTTTTATATCATGCGCATGTGGATTAGCGATTGGTTATGAGCGTACCTCTAGAAATAAACAAGCGGGTGTGAAAACGCACATGATTGTGGCGTTAACTTCTTGTTTGATGATGATTATTTCAAAAGAAGCTTTTTTAGATACTCCAAACTATGATACGGCTCGTGTAGCTGCGCAAGTGGTCAGCGGG
>CALIJD010000111.1 GCA_938017885.1 uncultured Granulicatella sp. | reverse complement strand
AAGATAAACTGGACAGGGTTCCTTTGTACGGCAGCTGGATCAATCGAATCAGAAGTGTTATGATAAACAGAGATAACGCCAGAGAAGGGCTGAAGGCAATTTCAAAGGGCATTTCGTTTATCAACGACGGCTTCTCCCTGTTGATCTTCCCCGAAGGGAAGCGCAGCCAGTGCCCCGACATGGGAGAGTTTAAAGCCGGCGCTATGAAAATAGCTACAAAACCCGGTGTTCCCATCATACCTATTTCCTTGGACGGTACTTGGAGAATATTTGAAGAAAAGGGACGATTGCAAAAAGGTCTTGTCAAGATAAAAATTCATCCTCCTACCGAGACTAAAAATCTTTCAAGGGAAGAGGAAAAGCACCTTTCCAAGAAAGTCTACGATATAATTCACAGCGGTGTCCTTGAATTACAGAGACATTCCGAGAATTAGATCAAAATTTAATTTTATTAGACGAGCCAACTCGAGGTCTAGATAAAAAATCACTAGATCAGTTTCATCAATTAGTTCAACAGCTTCACGAAGAAGGAAAATCTATTGTGATTGCTGCTCATGATAATTTGGCCGAATTACAGTTTGATAAGGAATATTTGATGGAAGAAGGGAAGCTGATTCTTCAATGAAACAGTTATTCCCAATTCGAGAGTGGATTCTCTATATTTTTGGCTTGTTGTTAGTTTGGAGTTTATTCCATCCATTACCGTCGTTTTATATCGAGGCTCACTTCAGTTTTATACCCGTTACCTTTCTTTTTGGCCATCTTTTAAGTGTTTTCTTAATGGTAATGGAAGTTCTTATTTTGATGTATTTTATTAATGAGTATGAGAGCATGCGACTTTTGATACTAGTTCGAAGCCGAAGCCGCGTTTTTATAGGACGAATATTAGTGAGGATGATGTGGCCTTCTGTATTTTTAATATTCTGTATCAAAGCAATTTTACTTTTCGAAATCGGAGGGGTTCATCCCCTTGTATTAGGTTCGTTACCCATTCTGTTTTCAGGGATGACTCTACTAGCAATATTCATTCAAGACTCTAAAAAAATATTATTTTTAAGCCTAATTTTAGCCGCACTTATTAGACTAGGATGCTTTTACCTAATCGGGTAGGCAGGAGGATATCTCCTGCTTTTTTTTAATGGTCAAATATGGTAGTATAGAAAGGCAGTATATGACTGGAGGAGTACTTATGATTCAAGTAACATTGATGGTTAGAATGACGTTAATTATTGCTTTTATCGTACTGAGTTACTGGGCGCTTCAAGGAATTCAAATTGAAAAAATCCTGAAAAAAGGGCGCGTACAAGAAGCACGAATCCTCTTTTTACTTATCGCCATTTGGATGGGCGCAAGTATAGCAAAAGTCATATTCGATTTATCAGACTATTTAAATCAGTATATTCAAAATGTGATACAGTAATTGGATTGAGTTTTCGGAGGTTATTTCATGGAAAAGATGATCGTTCGCGGTGGCGATACACGTCTTCAAGGGACAGTAAAAGTTGAAGGAGCTAAAAATGCGGTATTACCGATTTTAGCAGCAAGTATTCTAGCAGATAAAGGCGTTACTCATTTAACAAATGTACCGAATTTATCAGATGTACATATGATGTTAAACGTATTAGGAAGCCTAAACGTATTAAGCACATTTGATGAAGAAGAAAAAGCAATTACGTTGAATGCTACAAAAGATATTACAACGACTGCTGCTTTTGAATATGTGAGCAAAATGCGTGCGTCAATCGTTGTGATGGGTCCGCTATTAGCTCGTTTTGGACATGCACGTGTGGCGATGCCAGGTGGTTGTGCCATTGGTAGTCGTCCAATCGACCTTCACCTAAAAGGGTTCGAAGCGATGGGAGCAACGATCGTTCAAACAGAGGGATATATCGAAGCACATGCAGATGAACTTCATGGAGCTCGTATTTACCTAGATTTCCCATCGGTAGGGGCCACTCAAAATATCATGATGGCCGCAACATTAGCAAAAGGAACTACTCACTTAGAAAACGTAGCTCGTGAGCCAGAAATCGTAGACTTAGCTAATATTTTAAATAAAATGGGTGCTAAAATTGTAGGTGCAGGGACTGAAAATATGCGTATCGAAGGGGTAGAGCGTTTAGACGGAACGATCCATTCAATCATCCCGGACCGTATAGAAGCGGGAACTTTCATGGTTGCAGCTGCTGTAACCAAAGGAAATGTGTTTATTGAAGATGCAATTGCAGAGCACAATCAACCATTAATTTCTAAATTAGGGGAAATGGGTGTTCAATTTATTGAAGAAGAAAATGGTATTCGTGTGATTGGACCAGAAACATTGAAGCCAACCGACGTGAAAACATTACCTCATCCAGGATTTCCAACAGATATGCAAGCGCAAATGACGATTGCCCAATTACTAGCAACAGGAACTAGTACGATGACGGAAACAGTTTTCGAGAACCGTTTCAATCATTTAGAAGAAATGCGTCGTATGGGAGCTCAATTCCGAATTGATTCTCACACAGCTGTAATGACGGGTGCATCTGTCTTGTCTGGTGCAGAAGTAAAAGCAACAGATTTACGTGCTGCGGCGGCATTAATTATTGCGGGTATGGTCGCTAAAGGATATACAAGAGTCACAGAATTACAGTTCTTAGACCGTGGATACTTTGAATTCCATGAAAAATTGCGTGCTTTAGGAGCTACTATTGAACGTGTGAATGAACCAGAAGGCCAAGCGTTTAGTAATGAAGATTTAGAAAGACTATTTGCAGTATAACATCATAAGGACGTAAGGAAGAGATTTCCTTCGTCCTTTATTTCTTTTATGCGACGTAGTGGGCTAAAAAGACTAGGATATAAAAGAAGAATCGTTTAATTTTTTGTAAAAGGTCAAAAGCTTCTATGTGGTTTTAAAAGAATTTGTGGTACAGTATAATAGATTCAATTTAAAAGGAGGATTGTATGAACGAAGAATTTAATGAAAAAGATCATGTCGATCACGTGACGCATGATCAAGAACAAGAAGAGACAGTCGAACATCGTCATACAGAAGAGCCTACACAACCATCGATTATAAAAAGAGTTTGGAATCATAAGATTATGTTAGCTATTCGTCGTTTTTGGAGAAAATTCCATGTGACGAAATTAATTCTTGTCCTGATGCTTACGGCTATTACGGCATTTTCAGCATTTTTAGTCTATACCGCTAAAACTACTGATGTTAGTGGCTTAAGAGCTGGGATGGTACAAGTAACAGAAGTTTATGATCGTAATAATCAAGAAGCAGGAGTTTTAAATATTAACAAAGGAGAATTTGTGACTATCGATCAAATCTCTCCAAATATGATTAATGCTCTCGTTTCAACGGAGGATAAGCGCTTCTATGATCATCATGGGTTTGATCCAATGGGGTTCTTACGTGCCACATTTGGGTTATTACTCAATCGCGGTCGTGTTACAGGTGGAGGAAGTACCATCACCCAACAGTTGGCTAAGAATGCCTTTCTAACACAAGATCAGACGTTTTTGAGAAAAGCAAAGGAACTCTTTTTAAGTTTTGAGCTGGAAAAGAAATATTCGAAAGATCAAATTTTAGAGATGTATTTAAATAATGCTTACTTTGGCAATGGCGCATACGGAATTGAGAATGCGTCTTTACGCTACTTTGGTAAAAGTGCGAAAGATTTAACCATCAGTGAAGCTGCCGTATTAACCGGAAGTTTAAAGGCACCTAATGTGTATAATCCAATCGATGATATGGAAGCAACGGTGAAACGTCGTGCTACAGTGTTACAATTAATGGTGACTAATGGAAAAATTACGCAAGAGGAAGCGGATAAAGCCGGAGCGGAAGTGATTACGGTTCAAGACGCTTATGTAGCAAACTCTCGTTATAAATATCCTTATTATTTTGATGCCGTTATTAACGAAATTACTAATAATTATGGGATTAGCGAAGAAGAACTGTTAAATAAAGGGTATAAAATCTATACAGGCTTAGACCAAAAGATGCAAGCAGATATGGAAGAAACCTTCTCCAATAGTTGGTTATTCCCGAAAGCTAGTGACGGAACGATTGCTCAAGCGGCTTCTGTGGCTATGGATCCACAAAATGGGGATGTTCTAGCAACGGTTGGAGGACGTACGAATGAGAAACATACCTTCCGAGGATTTAATCGTGCCACTCAACTACAAGCACAACCCGGTTCTACGTTTAAACCATTAGCTGTATATACTTCTGCTCTGGAAGAAGGATTCCAACCGAATTCTGTACTCGTGGATGAGAAACGTTCTTACGGGTCAGACAAATATACTCCAGAAAACTGGAATAAACAGTATCAAGGAACTGTTACGATGACAGAAGCGTTGAATCAGAGTTGGAATGCTCCTGCAGTGTGGTTATTAGATAAAATAGGTTTGAAAAAAGGAATCGAAAAAGTTCATCAGTTTGGGATTGAAACCGATCCAGGAGATGAATATTTAGGGATTGCTTTAGGAGGACTTACAAAAGGGGTTTCTCCAATCCAAATGGCCTCAGCCTATACAGCTTTTGCCAATAAAGGTGTTCGTACGAAACCTCGTTTTGTTACTAAAATTGTAGATGCAAACGGGAAAGTCATTGTCGATAATACAGCAGTTAAAGACAATCGTGTAACGACAGAAGAAGTAGCTAAGAAGATGACAAGTATGCTTTTAACGGTCTATGGTCAAGAAGGGCTAGGCGCTCCATTTTCCCCTTCAGGTAAAATTATTGCTGGGAAGACAGGGACTACAGAAGCTCTTAATAATGAAAATGGTTCTAGAGACCAATGGATGATTGGATACACGCCGGATGTAGTGGTGGCGACTTGGATGGGATATGACCAATCCGGAAATTATTCTTTATCTGCTTCCAGTAGAGAAGGGGTAGGGCCACTCTTTAAACTAGAGATGGAAGGCTTACTGCAATATACAGCCAATACGGCATTCAATGTAGAACCTGTAAAAACCAAACAAGCGAATCAAAAAAATCAAAATAATACGCTGGATAATTTTATTCAGGAAGCTCAAAAGACTGGAGAACAAATCTGGAATCAACT
>CALIJD010000110.1 GCA_938017885.1 uncultured Granulicatella sp. | reverse complement strand
TATGGACAAAATGGTTACAGAATATAAAGAGGGTTCAGAGATTGTTTACGGTGTTCGTGATAATCGTGATACGGATTCTGCTTTTAAACGAATTACTGCTGAAGGGTTCTATAAAGTAATGCGACTATTTGGTGCTGACGTGGTGTTTAATCATGCAGATTACCGTCTTGTTTCAAAACGATTTATTCAAGAATTAAAAAAATTCAAAGAAGTAAATTTATTCCTTCGAGGAATTATGCCTCTTGTTGGATTTAAGTATTCCTATGTGACATATAAACGTCATGAACGAATTGCAGGCGAAAGTCACTATCCATTGTCAAAAATGCTAGGATTAGCGATTGACGGAATAACAAGTCTTTCCATTAAACCGATTCGTATTATCACCGCAATCGGAGTTTTAACCTCATTCTTTAGCTTTGCGTTAATCATTTGGGTGCTTTGGGCTAAATTCTCAAATAACTCTGTTGCGGGTTGGGCGAGTACTTATGCCATTGTCAGTCTACTTGGCGGGGTACAGTTAATCAGTCTTGGTGTTATCGGTGAATACATCGGTAAGATTTACTTAGAAACAAAGGAACGCCCTCGCTATATTATTGGTGAGCGTACATATGATGAAAAAGATTAGTTTTTCTTTTCATTTTGAAGCCATTATGATAGGATAAAACATATATAGAAAACACATTGATGGAAAAGGGTTTTTAACAAAACTTTTCAGGGAGGAAGATCCTGACTGCAAGTCTTCCAAGTCACGTTTCAAACTTTTCACTTCCGGAGTGACCATTGGGATTCACTGATGAATAATGGTTCGGGTCGCCCCCGTTAATAGCGTCCAAGTGTCTTGAGCGTGTCTCAAGGAACAAGGGTGGTACCGCGAAATTTCGTCCCTTATAGTCTATTGGCTATAAGGGATTTTTATTTTTTATAAGGAGGAATACAATGAATTTAGAAGAAATGAAAGTGCAGTTTGATGCGATTCGTAAAGATGTGCTTGCTTCATTAGAAGAAGTAACAAACTTAAAAGAGCTCGATCAAATTCGTGTACAACAATTAGGGAAAAAAGGACCCATCACTGAAGTTCTGAAAAATATTAAAAACTTAGCTAACGAAGAGAAACCAAAAGTAGGGGCTCTTGCCAATGAATTACGTTCTGTATTAGAAGAAAAAATTGCTTCAGTTAAAGAAGTATTAGAAGCAAAAGCGTTAGAAGAAGCGTTGCAATCTGAAACGATCGACGTCACAATGCCAGGACGTCCAATGGAACGCGGAACTGCTCATGTATTAGCGCACGTTCAAGACCAAGTGG
>CALIJD010000109.1 GCA_938017885.1 uncultured Granulicatella sp. | reverse complement strand
ATTTGTGTAGATAGCTGTTATAAGTTTCACAACCAATTATCTAAGGAGGAAAAATATATGGAACAATGGAACGGTTTTAAAGGTAAAGTATGGAAAGAAGAAGTTAACGTCCGTGACTTTATCCAAGAAAACTACACACTTTATGAAGGAGACGACAGTTTCTTAGCTGGACCTACTGAAGCTACTAAAGCTTTATGGGCACAAGTTATGGACTTAAACAAGCAAGAACGTGAAGCTGGTGGTATTTTAGATTTAGACACTAAAGTAGTTTCAACAATTACTTCACACGGTCCTGGATACTTAAACAAAGACTTAGAAACAGTAGTTGGTTTCCAAACAGAAAAACCATTCAAACGTAGCTTACAACCATTCGGTGGTATTCGTATGAGTGAGCAATCAGCTGAAGCTTACGGATTCAAGATTGATGAAGAAATTTCTCGTATCTTCCGTGACTGGCGTAAAACTCACAACCAAGGTGTATTCGATGCTTACACTCCAGAAATGCGTGCAGCTCGTAAATCAGGTGTTATCACAGGTTTACCAGATGCTTACGGACGTGGACGTATCATCGGTGACTACCGTCGTGTAGCTTTATACGGGGTTGATCGTTTAATCGCTGAAAAACAAAAAGACTTCGCTAACATTGGCGATGGCACTATGTCTGATGATGTAATTCGTTTACGTGAAGAAGTTTCAGAACAATACCGTGCATTATTAGAATTAAAAGAATTAGGTAACATCTACGGATTCGATATTTCTAAACCAGCTTCAAACGCTCGCGAAGCTTTCCAATGGTTATACTTAGGATACTTAGCAGCTATTAAAGAACAAAATGGTGCGGCTATGTCTCTAGGACGTACTTCAACATTCTTAGATATCTATGTACAACGTGACTTAGAAAACGGAACATTAACAGAACAAGAAGCTCAAGAGCTTGTTGACCACTTTGTTATGAAATTACGTTTAGTTAAATTCGCTCGTACACCTGAATACAACGCATTATTCTCAGGAGACCCAACTTGGGTAACTGAATCTATTGCCGGTGTTGGTGAAGATGGACGTCCATTAGTAACTAAGAACAGTTTCCGTTTCTTACACACATTAGTAAACTTAGGACCAGCTCCAGAACCAAACTTAACAGTTCTATGGTCAACTCGTTTACCAGAAAACTTCAAATTGTTTGCAGCTAAAACTTCTATTAATACATCTGCAATCCAATATGAAAACGATGATGTAATGCGTCCAGAGTGGGGCGATGACTACGGAATTGCTTGCTGTGTATCTGCTATGCGTATCGGTAAACAAATGCAATTCTTCGGAGCTCGTGCTAACTTAGCGAAAACATTATTATATGCGATCAACGGTGGTATCGATGAAAAATCTAAAGCACAAGTTGGTCCTAAATATCAACCAATCACTTCAGAGTACTTAGACTACAACGAAGTAATGGAAAAATACAATGACATGATGGAATGGATTTGTGGTTTATACTTAAATACATTAAACATCATCCACTACATGCATGATAAATACAGCTACGAAAGAATTGAAATGGCATTACATGACACTGAAATTCTACGTACAATGGCAACTGGTATCGCTGGATTCTCAGTAGCGGTAGACTCATTATCAGCTATTAAATATGCGAAGGTTAAAACTATTCGTGATGAAGATGGCGTTGTTGTAGACTATGAAGTAGAAGGCGACTTCCCTAAATATGGTAACAACGATGATCGTGCTGACGAAATCGCAATTTGGTTATTGAAAGAATTCATGACTAAAGTTAAAAAACATAAAACTTACCGTAATGCTAAACATACAACTTCTATCCTTACAATTACTTCTAACGTAGTTTATGGTAAGAAGACAGGTAACACTCCTGATGGACGTCGTGCTGGCGAACCATTTGCACCAGGTGCTAACCCAATGCATGGTCGTGACACAC
Organism: uncultured Granulicatella sp.; assembly: GCA_938017885.1. Classification (GTDB taxonomy): domain Bacteria; phylum Bacillota; class Bacilli; order Lactobacillales; family Aerococcaceae; genus Granulicatella. Next base: position 1,953 of record CALIJD010000109.1, on the reverse strand, counting down.
ACGGAGCATTAGCTTCATTATCATCAGTAGCAAAAGTACCTTACCAATATGCATTAGATGGTATCTCAAATACATTCTCAATCATTCCTAAAGCTTTAGGACGTGAATTAGATGTACAAGAAGAAAACTTAGTTTCTATGTTAGATGGTTATGCTTCAAAAGGTGGTCACCACTTAAACATCAACGTATTCAACCGTGATACATTATTAGATGCTATGGAACACCCAGAAGAATACCCACAATTAACAATTCGTGTATCTGGTTACGCAGTTAACTTCATTAAATTAACTCGTGAACAACAATTAGACGTAATCAACCGTACAATGCACGAAAGCATGTAATCACATTGTGTGAGGTCGACTGTTCTGAAATAGACCACTGGAGGAAAATTAATGAGGATGCTAAGCTTCCGAAGAAATTTTGCGAAGTGGAGGTATTTCAAGGAGACCGAGCCAGATTACACAAAGTGCGAGAATGACTCGCAATATTGCTGAAATTACGAAAACGGATGGGCAAAATCGTCCATCCGTTTTTTAATCGAAACAGCAGCCCTAAAGGACACGAATTGTGATATACTAGAAGAGAAAAGATAGGAGGAATAATGATGAGTGAACCAGTAACTGGATATATTCATTCTACAGAAAGTTTTGGTTCTGTAGACGGACCAGGTATCCGTTTTGTAACCTTCATGCAAGGTTGTCGTATGCGTTGTGAGTTTTGTCATAACCCAGATACTTGGAATATTGGGGGCGGTCATCCGATTACTTCTCAAGAATTACTCGATCAAGCATTGCAATATCGTGCATTCTGGGGACGTAAAGGTGGCGTAACTGTCAGCGGAGGAGAGCCTTTATTGCAAATTGATTTCTTAATCGATTTCTTTAAACGTTGTAAGAAAGCTGGAGTGCACACAACATTAGATAGTTGTGGAATGCCATTTACGTATGACGAACCATTCTTTTCAAAATTCGAAGAGTTATTAGAATATACAGATCTTATTTTATTAGATATTAAGCATATTGATGATGAACAACATAAGAAATTAACAGGATGGACGAATAAAAATATTCTTCAACTAGCAGAGTATTTATCAGACAAAGGGCAACCCGTATGGATTCGCCATGTGTTAGTTCCAGAACGTTCAGACTATGATGAATATCTCATCCGATTAAGTGAATTTGTAAGTAAACTGAAAAATGTATTGAAGTTTGAGATTTTACCTTATCATAAACTGGGTGTATATAAATGGAAGAACTTAGGAATTCCATATAAATTGGATCATATTGAACCGCCAACTCAAGAACGTGTGGATAATGCTCGACGAATTTTAAGAACTGATGATTATAAAGGATTTTTAAATGCCTAATGAAAGAACTGTTATAGTGTAAAAGCTATAGCAGTTTTTTTATGTTCAAATTTTATGTATAAGTGCATTTTTTGTTGGTTTTAATTGGTAATTATGTTAAAATTGTCAATGTAAATTTAAATAGAGAGAGGCCATAAAATGAGTAGATTATTAGTTTTCGGACATCAAAATCCAGATACTGATGCAATTACATCAGCAATTTCATATGCTTTCTTATTACGTCAATTAGGTGAGGATGCAGAACCAGTTGCCTTAGGGACTCCAAATGAAGAAACACAATATGCATTAAATTATTTCAAGAAAGAAGCTCCTCGAGTTATTGGGGATGTTTCACAAGAGACAAACCGTGTTGCTTTAGTGGATCATAACGAAGTACAACAAAGCGCAACTGGCGTAGAAAAAGTAGAAGTTGAATTTGTAGTGGATCATCACCGTATTGCAAATTTCCAAACAGCAAATCCTTTATTCTATCGTGCAGAACCTGTTGGATGTACGAATACTATTTTGTACAAAATGTATAAAGAATATGGGGTTGAAGTTCCTAAAGATATTGCTGGATTAATGGTATCTGCAATTGTTTCGGATAC
>CALIJD010000108.1 GCA_938017885.1 uncultured Granulicatella sp. | reverse complement strand
GTAAACTATTCTTTCATTAGGAGGAAATTGTATGAAGGTTTTAATTGTTGTAGATATGCAAAATGATTTTGTAGATGGAGTATTGGGATCAAAAGAAGCCGTTGAGATGATTGATACCGCGGTGGAAACCATTAACTCATTTGATGGGAAAGTATTTTATACTCAGGATACTCATGGAGAAGACTATCTAGAGACTGAAGAAGGCCGTCATTTACCGGTCGTTCACTGTATTAAAGGAAGCGAAGGATGGAAAATTCATCCAAAAATTGAAAAAGCATTATTATTAAAAGGCGCAACAGGAATTGAAAAATCTACATTTGGTTCTGAAAAATTAATGGGAATCATTGAAAAGGAAGTTCCTGAGGTAGAAAGCATCACACTTATTGGGATTTGTACAGATATTTGTGTAATTAGTAATGCAATGCTTGCTAAAGCGCATTTTCAAAATACACCTGTTAACGTTATTTCTAGCGCTTGTGCTGGAGTTACACCAGAAAGTCATGAGAATGCTTTAGCAGCAATGAAGATGTGTCATATTGAAATTCAATAATGGAGGAAGCGTATGAAAGAGCAAGATCCAAAAGATAGAATTAGAGAAATGTCCGTGTTGAATCTCATCATGTTGATTGGGATTGCTATCGGATTTGGCATTGGAATTCTAATCGATAATATGATTGGTGGGATTGCCATCGGGATGTTAGGGGCGTTTATTTGTCGTCTATTATACATTCGTAAAAAATATAAAGAAATCAATCCGAAAGATAAGAAAGAGTAGGCACATTTGTTGCACTACTCTTTTTTCATTGTCATAATGGAGAAAAATGAATGGAGGGATTTTTAATGGAACAATTTGCAAAAGATGTAAGCCAATTTGTGGAAACAACTGCTGAGAAAGTAGAGGCGTTAATCGGTGAAGGAAAGGAAGTCGTTCTTTTTGTAGGACGCCCAACTTGCCCATATTGCCGTCGTTTTGCTCCAAAGATGAACGAAGCGCGTGAAGCTTTAGGAAAAGAAATGTACTTTATTAACTCAGAAGACAGAACAAATGAAGCTTTAGCAGCATTCCGTTCTAAATACAATATGCCAACAGTACCTGGTTTATTAGTCGCTCGTGGCAGCGAAGTGCGTGTGGTTTGTGACTCATCACTAAGTGTGGAACAAATTAAAGCATTTATTGGATAATAAATGTAAAGTGAGACTCTCCGTGAAAGTGATTCGCGGAGAGTTTTTGCATGCGAAAAAATAGTTCATTACCATATATGGTAATGATTTTTTAGGTCTGTGCTCAAATTCGATATTGTGATAGAATGAAATAGAAATAAAAAGGAGGGGTTCGATGAACGAAATTAAATGTCCACATTGCCAAACGGTATTTACGATTGATGAGAATTCGTATGCAGATATTGTGAGCCAAGTGCGCAATAAGGAATTTGCAGAAGATGTTCATAAGCAGTTGGAATTTGCGAAGAAACAATTTGAGACGGAAAAGGCACTCGCAAAAGAGCAAGAAAAGCGTCTTTATGATGAGGAACGTGCCAACTTTGAACAGAAGATTCTTTCACTCGAATTAGCATTGAAAAATGCAGACGTTAAAGAAGAAAAGAATGTGCAAGAAGCACTCCATCAAAAAGAGAAAGAATTCAATGCACTTCAAGCAGAATTGGACCAATTAAAGCAACAACTCCAATTTAAAGAAGTAGAATTGTCTCAAAAATTCCAAGAAGATTTACACGCAAAAGAACGTACGATTCTTGAATTGAAACAAGAAAAAGAGTTGCAACAAAAAGAACAAGAAGTGCAACAAACGGCCTTAAAAGAAAAATACGAATTGGAATTACGTTCGAAGAAAGACCAATTCGAATTAGAGTTGAAGGCAAAAGACGAAGCGATTGCGTTCTATAAAGACTTTAAGGCAAAACAATCAACGAAGATGGTGGGAGAAAGCCTCGAACAACATTGCGAAATAGAATTTAATCGTCTTCGTATGACGGCGTTCCCGCGCGCGGAATTTGGCAAGGACAACGATGCCAAAACGGGAAGTAAGGGTGACTATATCTACCGCGAATATGATGAAAATGGAATTGAAATTTTATCGATCATGTTTGAAATGAAGAACGAAAATGACGAGACAGCAACGAAGAAGAAAAACGAACACTTCTTTAAAGAGTTGGATAAGGACCGTCATGAAAAGCAATGTGAATATGCGATTTTGGTGAGTCTTCTTGAAGCGGATAATGAACTCTATAACACGGGTATTGTAGATGTATCCTATCAATATCCGAAAATGTATGTGGTGCGTCCGCAGTTCTTTATTCCAATTATCACCTTGCTTCGTAATGCGGCGCTAAATTCATTGCAATATAAACAAGAATTAGCTTTGATGCGTGACCAACATATTGATATTACCCATTTTGAAGAAGACCTAGAGACGTTTAAAAAAGGGTTTGCGCGTAATTATGAACTCGCAAGTAAGAAATTCCAAACGGCCATTGATGAAATCGATAAAACGATTAAGAGTCTGGAGAAGACCAAGGCTGCCTTGCTTTCTTCTGAAAATAATTTGCGTTTAGCCAATAATAAAGCAGAAGACTTAACGGTTAAGAAACTCGTAAAGAACAATCCGACCATGAAACAACGCTTTGAAGAGCTAAATTCGGACGAATAATAAATACAAAGCTCTATTCCGTAGTAATGCGGAGTAGAGTTTTTTATGATGAAATATCGATAACTGTTCTCATTTAGAATTAAAATTAAGAAAAATGACCATCTTCTATGAACACTTAAAAAATATTGAAAAATAAAGAAAAATTACTGTTTAAAGCGAATGATATCGTTTGCTTTTTATGTACCGAATGTGTAGGATATAAGAGTATAGATAATAATTATTCTTATCTAGAACAATAATAAACAAAAGTGTTTATAGGAGGAAATTTGATGAAAGTTGTAGTAGTTGGATGTACTCACGCGGGTACTGCTGCAGTCAAAACAATTTTAAATGACAATCCAGGAACAGAAGTCGTTGTATACGAAAGAAATGATAATGTTTCATTCTTATCTTGTGGGATTGCTTTATACGTAGGAGGAGTTGTTAAAGACCCTCAAGGACTATTCTATTCTAGTCCAGAAGAATTAGCTTCATTAGGAGCTACAGTTCGTATGGAACACGATGTAACAAGCATCGACACTGTTGGTAAAACATTAACAGTAAAAGACTTAAAAACAGGTGAAGAAAAGACTGATTCATTTGATAAATTAGTACTTACAACTGGATCTTGGCCAATTCTTCCTCCAATTCCAGGACGTGAATTAGAAAACGTTCAATTATGTAAAAACTACAACCAAGCTAAAGAAATCTTTGCTAAGAAAACTGACAAGAAGAAAGTTGTTGTTGTCGGTGGTGGATACATCGGTATCGAATTAGTAGAAGCATTTGCTTTAGAAGGTAAAGAAGTAACATTAGTTGACGGATTAGACCGTATCTTAAACAAATACTTAGATCCAGAATTCACTGATATCTTAGAAGAAGACTTGCGTGAACGCGGTGTTAACGTTCGCTTAAACGAAATGGTTAAATCATTCGAAGGCGAAAACGGCGTTGTTAACAAAGTTGTAACTTCAGGTGGTGAATACGAAGCTGACATGGTAATCTTATGTGTTGGTTTCCGTCCAAATAACGACTTAGTAAAAGACCAATTAGAAACAATGCCTAACGGTGCCATCATCGTTAACGACTACATGGAAACATCTGTTAAAGATGTATATGCTGCAGGAGATAGCTGTGCTGTTAACTACAATCCAAACGGTGGACATGCATACATTCCATTAGCAACAAACGCTGTACGTATGGGTTCATTAGTTGGTAAAAACATCAACGGTCACAAAGTGAAATACCGTGGAACTCAATCAACATCTGGATTACACTTATTCGGATGGAACATTGGTTCAACTGGGGTTAACGTAGGTAGCGCACCTCACTTTGGATTAGACGTACGTTCTGTATACGTGGTAGATAACCACCGTCCAGAATTCATGCCAACATACGAAAAAATCTACATGAAATTAGTTTATGAAGTAGGTACAAACCGTATCGTAGGTGGACAAGTAATGTCTAAATACGACTGTACAGCTTCTGCAAACACATTGTCATTAGCAATCCAAAACAAAATGACAATCGAAGACTTAGCTTATGTAGACTTCTTCTTCCAACCAGTATTCGACCGTCCATGGAACTACTTAAATATCTTAGGACAAGCTGCTGTTGAACAAGAACGCGTATTAGCAGAAGGTAAATAATACACTTTAGAAAGAGGATGCTTGCATCCTCTTTTTTGATACACTTTTCCTCGATGCTCAAAATTCACTTATAATTGAATTTTGGGCATTTTCACTTTAACAAGAATTTTTTTAAAAGTGATCGAAGAACTCCTCATAGAACCTTTTTAAAGCCGTTTAGAACGTTTCTTCCTAGAAGAAAAAAACATGTATT
>CALIJD010000107.1 GCA_938017885.1 uncultured Granulicatella sp. | reverse complement strand
CCAAGGAACGTCTGGTTATCATGGTGACGCATAATCCACAACTTGCCAAGACGTACTCCACACGTATCGTACAAGTATTAGATGGAAACATCTTGAGCGACTCGAATCCATACGAACCAACGAAAGAGAAAATACAAGACGACATTCAGTTTACGAAGACCAAGATGAGCTTTATGACGGCTCTTGCTCTTTCGTTTAATAACTTATTGACGAAGAAAGGCCGTACCTTCCTGACTGCCTTTGCCGGTTCCATCGGAATTATTGGGATTGCCCTTATCCTAGCGCTCTCGAATGGTGTGAGCGACTACGTGAAGAAAGTACAAGAAGATACCCTCGTCTCTCTTCCACTGACGATTAGCGAGCAGAACCAAAGCAATCTGCTAGCCACCTCTCCGGACTTAAGCGATAAGCCGTTTAAAGAAAATAATGAACTCGGTGTCAATACGGTACTAACGAAATTATTGAAAAAACAAATCGGGAAAAATGATTTAGCTTCTTTTAAAAAATATTTGGAAGAGAATGCTTCTCAAGTCGAAGCTCTTACAAAAGATGTTCGTTATCAATACAATTTACAACCTTACATTTATGAAAGCGATACTTCCAACGGTCCAAAAAGTATCCTTCCTTCCACTCTTGCAGATGAAGTAGAAATTTCTAACCAAACAATGAAAGGCTACTTGCATAATATTGACTATTGGAGTGAACTTTCGAGTGATACGACCATGTTAGAAAGTCAGTACGATGTTTTGGAAGGACGTTTACCAAAAGATAAATCAGAAATCGTTCTGATTGCCGATGAGAATAACGAAATTAGTGATTTGCTACTCTATAGTTTACGTATCAAAGATCCTAGCGAATTAAACGATGCAAAAAAACTAGATGAATTAGGTTCTCAAACATATCAGTATAGTGATTTCATCGGAAAAACATTCAAAGCCGTTGTCAACACGAACCGATTCGTTAAGGAGAACAACCAATGGATTAATAAAATTGACGACAAATCGTATATGAAGACACAAATCGAGAATGGCCTTGAGCTTAAAATCGTCGGTGTTCTTCGTCAAAAAGAAGGCACCAGTTCTGGGGTGAACTCTCCTTCTGGCGGTGTGGCTTATACAAGCGCCCTTATCGATTACACTTCTGAACAAATTCAAAATAGTGACATCGTGAAGGAACAAGAAGCCAACCCAACCATCAATGTATTTACTGGAAAAGAATTTGCTAAAGACCCAAAACCATTCAATTCGGCTGATTTAACCGAAGAAGAAAAAATTCAATTGGCAAAAATGACGCCTGAACAACAAGCGCAATACATCCAACAATACAACGACAACTTGGCTGCCACTTACGAAGAAAACTTGGCAAAATTGGGGGTTATCGACAAATCCAAACCTGCTGCCATCGAGTTCTACACCTCTTCATTCCAACAAAAACAAGAGTTGAAGGACTTCATCAACGCCTATAACACGGCCAAAAAAGATGCCGGCGAAGACGATAAAGTGCTCGCCTACTCCGACGATATTCAAACCATCATGTCATCCATTACAACAATGGTGGGCGTGATAACAACCGTACTTGTTGGTTTCGTAGCTATCTCGCTTATCGTATCATCGATTATGATTGCGATTATCACGTACATCTCAGTTCTCGAACGTACAAAAGAAATTGGAATCTTACGTGCAATGGGGGCTTCGAAGAAAGACATCCGTCGCATCTTCACGGCCGAAACAGCCATCGAAGGATTTATTTCCGGGGTACTCGGTATCGCCATTACACTCCTTGCGACTTTCCCTATTAATGCGATTGTTGCACAAACAACCAAGGTCGACGGCGTTGCACAATTACCATGGGATGCCGCTCTTATCCTAATTCTCATTTCTATCGTTCTTACAGTATTAGCTGGTCTCATCCCTTCACGCATTGCAGCGAAGAAAGATCCAGTCGAATCGCTCCGCAGCGAATAACCATTAAAATTTAAAAAGGTGGATAAAGGCCCAGCCTTTACCCACCTTTTTATTGACTACATTTCCAAAATTAACATATATGATAATTAACAAATATGTTAATTTCAGAAAGCCGTATTCAGCACCCCTAGCCATAAAAAGCGAAAGACAACTCCGCTTCAAGCAACCAATTGTATTAGGCTTGGGATGCACCAAACACTTTACCTAAACTAAAAAAACAAAATCCCTCTGGACTCTGCACCCCTAGCCATAAAAAAAGAAAGACAACTCCGCTTCACAAAACCAATTGTATTAGCACCAAGTCTAGCATAAGGACAGAATATAATTCCAAACTGGTTAAGTGGAACGAAAAAACATCTTCAGATGATATAGTGGTATTTGTAAGGACAAATACCCAATGTGAATTACAGCCGCTAAGAAATTTATTTCCTAGCGGCTGTTTGAAGCTTGGGAACCTGGAGACTACAGGCTCCAGGTGGTATCCTTACATTTACCACTATTAATACATCTGAAGATGTTTAAAGTGACACTGTTTTAGTTTATTTTATATAAATTCTGTCCTTACGCCAGAGACCCCATTGGATCCCATGGGGCTAACACAATTGGTTCGCTGTTGAAAGCGTCGAGTTGCTCTTTTGT
>CALIJD010000106.1 GCA_938017885.1 uncultured Granulicatella sp. | reverse complement strand
CAAGTCCTAAAGTTGCTGTTTTAAAGATTTTTGATAATTTCATATTTTTCTCTCCTTATTATTCCATAATTCATTTTGGAAACCCACATGCGCGCGTCGGGATTTCCACCAGATGGATGCATGATTGATTTGGTTTTGGGCCATAAAAAAAGCTTCTCCCCTATTTTAGAGGCGAAGTTTCGCGTTACCACTCTAGTTCCAATGAACCTCACAGTTCACTGCTTAAAAAGTACATTGCATTAGCAAGATACTTTTGTACTTTATCGAGTACAAGACGCAAAAGCTTGATCACCTTTGTTGCTCCCAGACCATTTTCAATAAAGTGCCCTGTATCCTTTCTCACCATCCGGATTCTCTTTCACATTCTTCTCTATTTACTTATCTGTTCATTGCATTGTTTTATCTGATGAAATTACTATATACGATAAGCTATCTTAGAGTCAATGCAAAATGCGTTATTTATATATATCAGTTTCTTTGAACTCGTTATAACTATTATGCATATTAAAAATAAAAAAGATGAGCATCTCTGCTCACCTTTAGTTTAAGATTTATTTCTTTAAGAATCTTCTCATTGAAAGAATAGACCCAAAAGCTCCGATAGTGATACCGATAGCAGCCATGGCCAATGAGACATAAATTAAGAATGGATTAGGATCAAGTAAGCTAAAACTTGAACCAGAGAAGAAGTCTGATCCACCTTTATAAATCCATAGATAGATTGACCACACTAATCCGATTGGAATAATAGAACCAAGTAATCCAATCATCCCACCTTCTAAGAAGAAAGGCCAGCGAATATACGCCTTTGTAGCTCCTACTAAGCGCATAATTTCAATTTCAGTTCTTCTTGAGTAAATTGTTGAGCGAATCGTGTTAGAAATTAGGAACATTGCTAACGCTAATAGCCCCACAATAATTACAGCACCGATATTTCGAGCTGTAGCAATAATTCGGAATAAATTATCCGCACGAGCCTCACCATAACGAACACGAGCTACGTAATCCATTCCTTCGATAGCTTTAGCAACTGCGCTTGTTTTTTGAGGTTCTTTTGCTTTTACGTCAAAAGCATTACGAAGTGGATTTCCATCATTTTTAAACAATGAAAATTCTTCAGCAAAGCTCTTTGTTACATCTTCTAATTCTTCATCTTTTGAACGGAATGTTACAGATTCTACATCCGCTAATTCTTTAATTTTCGCTTCTAATTGATCTGTCTTTTCCTGATCTGCTGCCAAATCAATATATACACGAACATTAACGTCATTTTCAATATCTGATCCAATTTTGTTCACATTAAATAGTAATGAAACAAACACACCAACGATTAAAAGAATCATTGATACCGCAGAAACCGAACCAAACGTCATTAATCCGTTTCTGAAAAGACTCTTGAAGGCGTCACGTATATGACGACCCATCGTTCTAATCTTCATATCCGTATTCCCCCTGTTCTTGGTCACGAACAATTTGTCCACTTTCAATGGCTAAAACTCGATGTTTTTTCTCGTTTACGATTTGACTATTATGAGTCGCCATCACAATTGTAGTTCCTTGTTCATTAATTCTTTCTAAAATATCCATAATTTCCATAGACGTATCCGGATCTAGGTTTCCAGTAGGCTCATCGGCAATTAAAATTCCTGGAGTATTCACAATTGCTCGAGCAATCGCTACACGTTGTTGTTCCCCACCAGATAATTCATTTGGGAAGTTATTCATACGGTGTTTTAAATTTACTAATTCTAACACTTCGTCTACGCGGCGTTTAATTTCACGAGGAGATTTTTCAATTACTTCCATCGCATAAGCCACATTTTCATAAACTGTTTTATTTTGCAAAAGTTTAAAATCTTGGAATACGACACCAACATAACGGCGTAAGAATGGAATTTGACGATCTTTAATCTTCATCAAATCATATTTTCCCACACGAATTCTACCCTTTGTCGCTTTTTCTTCACGATACATCATTTTTATGAAAGTTGATTTCCCTGCACCAGAAGGTCCTACTACATAAACGAATTCTCCATCTTTAATTTGAATGGATAAATTATTAATAGCAGTGATACCTTTATTGTATTTCTTAGTTACATTCATCATTTCAATCATAAACTCACCAGCTTTCTAATCCTACGATTTTTTAATCTTCACCATTATAGCACCCTAATATTACAACACCTTCACATAAGATTACAGAAATATTAAATTAAGGATACGAGGAAAAGCGGTCAGAGGCGAAGACGGTTCGCAGTTTTGACGCAAACGGTCAAAAAGACCGTGCGGACAAAACACGAAAGGCTTGAGCCTCTGCTTTTCCGAGTTCAACTACTCAGGATACGAGCCATCGCGTTCAGAAATGGAACGTTGGACCGGAATACCGTAAGTGGCTGGGACAGCCGTGCAAAATCCTTCACAGTGCGAAGGATTTGGGTGTAAGCATTGCTCAGTTCATAATATTACATACTTATAAGACAATACTTTTCTCCCTATTAGCAGTATGAACTCATCCCCTCAAGAAAGTCATTTACTCAAGATATGGAAGATTCCTTCTTATAATAATCCACCTAATTAAAACGAACTTAAAACAATTTGCCTTCCAACAGTAAAACACCCAGCTCGCACTAGGTGTTTCTCTACTATTATTCTTCAGTTGCTTTCGTTTCCTCAAGCGTCCATTTTAAGTACGCATCCATAAACGGATCTAAGTCTCCATCCATCACCGCACCAATATTTCCTGTCTCATATCCAGAACGTAAGTCTTTTACCATTGAATAGGGGTGGAAGACATAATTTCGAATTTGAGAACCCCAGGCAATATCTTTTTGCTCGCCACGGATAGCTGCCAATTCTGCTGCCTTCTTCTCTTCTTCTAATTGGAATAATTTCGCCTTCAACATCGCCATCGCTTGGTCTCTATTTTTAAATTGAGAACGTTGCGCCTGACTCTGCGTCACGATTCCAGTTGGAATATGCGTAATACGTACCGCAGAAGACGTCTTATTAATATGTTGTCCACCGGCACCACTTGCACGGTACACATCTACTTTTAAGTCATCTGGATTAATTTCAATATCAATATCTCCATCCATCTGCGGAACGACATCCACTGAACAGAATGATGTGTGACGTTTTCCAGCTGCATCAAACGGTGAAATACGAACGAGTCGATGTACTCCTTTTTCAGAGCGTAAGTACCCGTATGCATTCAACCCTTCAATTGATAAGGTAACAGATTTAATCCCAGCTTCATCCCCGTCTTGGTAGTCCACTGTTTCGACTCTGTAGCCATGCTTTTCAGCCCATCGCATATACATACGAAGAAGCATACTTCCCCAGTCTTGCGATTCTGTCCCCCCAGCTCCTGGGTGAATTTCCAAGATAGCACTGTTCTTATCATGTGGACCGTTCAGTAACATACTTAATTCGTACTGTTGTAAGTCTTTTTCAAGAGACTGAATCGCCTCAACGATTTCCGCATGCACTTCTTCATCTGGCTCTTCTTTATACATTTCAAATAATAAACTTGTTTCTTCATGAGCTAATTCCATTTTATGGAAAGTATCATAAATCGACTTTAATTCATTATTCTTTTGAATGACTTGATTCGCTTTTTCGCTATCATCCCAAAAAGATGGTTCTGACATCTCTTGTTCGTAAGCAGCGATATCTTCTTCTAGGCGATCTAAGTCAAAGAGACCTCCTATAGCTGATAATTTGCTCATTCATGGCTTCAAGTGCATTTCTAATTTCACTAATTTCCATATTGACCTCTTTCTAACAGAAAACGGCGAAATGCTTCGCCGTCTCCCTTATATATTAAGCTTTTTCTGAATCGTCATCAGAAGTTCTGTCGTGACCTGTAGCCACTACACTACGAACTCCTTGAACTTGTTCACGTTGTAAGTTTTGACGAATTTGAGATTTCATCAAGATACGCGTTACGTCATAGTCGATTTCAGCAATCATTTGTTGGAATCGTTCGTACCCTTCAGTTTGGTACTCCGTTAATGGATCGATTTGTGCATATCCACGTAAACCAACACTTTGACGTAATTGGTCCATATCATCGATGTGATCTGTCCACTTACGGTCAACCACACGTAAGATAACTACTTTTTCAAACTCAAGCATTTGATTGTCGCCATTCAATTGCTCTTGTTTTTCTTTGTAGATTTCCATTGCTTTTTCATATAAGAGTTCTTCGATTTCAGCAGCTGTTTTGCCTTCTAAATCGCTAAGTGAAAGTTCATCTGGAGCACAGATTGAGTTGTGAGCAAAGTCCACAATTCCCTCTAAGTTCCATTCTTTTTGATCCGCTAAAGTATGGCTTTCCACCACACGATGGATAGTACGACGAATCATTCCTTTAGTTACATTTTCAAGAGATTTCTCTTCATTGATAATTTGTAAGCGTTGAGAGTAGATGATTTCACGTTGTTCACGCATAACCTCATCGTACTCTAGGACACTTTTACGTGTATCGTAGTTGTTTCCTTCAACACGTTTTTGTGACGACTCCACTTGTTTGGTTAACATCTTACTTTGGATGAAGTTATCATCTTCTTCGTCTGTTAAGTTTAGACGTTCCCAGATAGCTTGCATCTTTTCTCCACCAAAACGTTTCATTAAATCATCTTCTAATGAAAGGTAGAATTGTGTTGCACCTGGGTCCCCTTGACGTCCACTACGTCCACGTAATTGGTTATCGATACGACGGCTTTCGTGACGTTCTGTACCGATTACGCAAAGCCCACCTAGTTCTTTTACACCTTTACCAAGCTTAATGTCAGTACCACGTCCGGCCATGTTTGTTGCGATCGTAACCGCACCACGTTGACCAGCTGACATGATAATTTCTGCTTCTTTAAAGTGGTTTTTCGCGTTTAGTACTTCGTGAGGAATTCCTTCTTCGCGTAGTAAGTTCGAAATCAATTCACTTGTTTCAACTGCAACAGTCCCTACAAGGATCGGTTGTCCAACTTCGTGACGTTGTTTAATATCGTTAACAACCGCTTTAAATTTACTACGTAGAGATGGATAAATTAAGTCTTGTCCGTCAACACGTTGAATTGGTCGGTTTGTCGGAATAGCTACAACGTTCATGTTGTAAATTTCTCTGAATTCTTCTTCTTCAGTCTTGGCAGTCCCTGTCATTCCTGACAATTTACGATACATACGGAAGTAGTTTTGGTAAGTGATTGTCGCCATTGTCTTAGATTCGTTTTCAACTTCAACGCCTTCTTTAGCTTCAATCGCTTGGTGAAGACCATCTGAGTAACGACGACCTTCCATGATACGTCCAGTAAATCCATCAACGATTTTAACTTTACCTTCATCCACCACATAGTCGATGTCACGTAACATAATATAGTTCGCACGTAAAGCTTGGTCGATATGGTGAACGAGTGCCGCATTATCAACATCGTAAAGGTTTGGCAAGCGGAATGTTTGTTCTGCTTTGTTAATCCCTTCGTCTGTTAAAGAGATTGTCTTAGAAGTTAAGTCGATTGTGTAATCTTCTTCCTCTTTTAATCCTTTAACAAACATATCTGCACGTTGGTATAATACTGTTGATTTTTCAGCTTGTCCTGAAATGATCAATGGCGTACGCGCTTCGTCGATTAAGATTGAGTCTGTTTCATCGACAACTGCGTAGTTCAATGGACGTTGTACCATTTGTGATTTGTAAACCACCATGTTATCACGTAAGTAGTCAAATCCTAATTCACTGTTTGTGCTATAAGTGATATCACTAGCATAAGCCGCACGTTTTTCTTCTGAAGACATTCCTGTTAAGTTTAACCCTACAGATAGTCCTAAGAAGTTGTATAACTCACCCATTTCGCGAGCGTCACGAGATGCTAAGTATTCGTTAACTGTAACTACGTGTACTCCGTCGCCTGATAATGCGTTTAAGTATACAGGCATTGTTGCTGTTAAAGTTTTCCCTTCACCAGTACGCATCTCTGCAATGTTCCCATCATGAAGTGTAATCCCACCCATAATTTGAACTTTATATGGGAATAATCCAAGAACACGTTTTGCCCCTTCACGTACTAACGCGAAAGCTTCAGGAAGAAGAGCATCTAAACTTTCCCCTTTAGCATATCTCTCTTTAAATTCTTCAGTTTTTACTGGAAAATCAGCATCTTCTAATGCAGCCATTTGAGATTCTAACGCAATTACTTTATCCGCTAATTTCCCTAAACGGCGTAATTCGCGCTTATCATTTTCAACTAACTGTCTCAAAAAATTTGCCATTTAATTAACTCCTTTTTTATCTTCATCAATCGTCCTTATCTTAAAGTATGTAGATGATGAATATTTTAAAACTAATAAAGTCCTACAAATTGGTAACTAGACCTATTGCATCTTATTCATTTTACCATTGTTTAGCTAATTAAGAAAGCAAAAAAAGGTGACTTTTTTCAAAGTCACCCGATTTTTTTATTAATTTGTTTCAATCAAACCATATTTTCCATCTTTACGACGGTAAACAATGTTTGTTTCGTTCGTTTCAGCATCTTGGTAGATAAAGAAGTTATGTCCTAACATGTTCATTTGAAGAACAGCTTCTTCGCTATCCATTGGTTTCAAATCAATTCGTTTTGTACGAACGATTTCTAATCCTGTTTCCTCTTCTTCCGGAGCTTCTGGAAGTGTTGGTAATACAATATCGAAACCTTTTTCGCGAGATTTACGATTGATTTTTGTTTTATGTTTACGAACTTGTCTTTCCAGTTTGTCTACTACTAAGTCAATGCTTCCATATAAATCAATTGAAGTTTCCTCAGCGCGTAGAACTAAATAAGGAAGTGGAATTGTTACCTCAACTTTTGCAGTCTTTTCAGTGTAGACTTTCAAGTTAACGTAAGCAGTCGCATTAGCTACGTCAGTAAAATACTTTTCAAGTTTGCTAATTTTCTTTTCTGCGTATTGACGAATCGCTTCTGTGACC
>CALIJD010000105.1 GCA_938017885.1 uncultured Granulicatella sp. | reverse complement strand
TGGGCTGGACATTTTGGATTCAAGCAACGAATCGCTACCTCATTTTCCAAATGTTCCAATTTCTCATGACAGACCGGGCAAGTCGTTGGAAACTCGTACGGCTGACTTGTAGCTGGACGCTTCTCAAAAATCACCCGCGTCACTTCAGGAATAATATCTCCTGCCTTATGAATCACCACGGTGTCTTCCAAGCGAATATCTCTTTCTTTCATCAAATCAATATTATGCAAACTCGCACGTCGTACCGTCGTTCCTGCTAATTGAACAGGATCCATCACTGCAGTTGGGGTAACCACTCCGGTACGTCCCACCGTCCACTCCACATCGCGGACAACCGTTTGCGCTTCTTCCGCTGGGAATTTGTACGCAATGGCCCAACGCGGTGCTTTTACCGTATAGCCGATTTCTTCTTGAGCGGCAAAATCATTGACCTTAATCACCATACCGTCGATTTCGTATGGTAATTCTTGGCGTTTCGCACCAATCGTCTCGATGTAATTCCACACTTCATCAATCGTTTGGCATTTTAAGCGCTCAGGATTGGTTACAAAACCCATCTCTGCCATCTTCTCCAACAACTCTTCTTGGGTTGAAACATTT
The DNA here is from genome assembly GCA_938017885.1 of uncultured Granulicatella sp. Classification (GTDB taxonomy): domain Bacteria; phylum Bacillota; class Bacilli; order Lactobacillales; family Aerococcaceae; genus Granulicatella. Next base: position 11,079 of record CALIJD010000105.1, on the reverse strand, counting down.
AGCTCTTCCACACTTGGACTACTATATAGAAAGACGGACAAGTTTCGCTTCGCCGCAATTTTAGGGTCAAGCTGCCGTAGGCTTCCTGCCGCTGCATTTCTTGGATTGGCGAAAACTTCAAGTCCTTCTTCTTCGCGCGACTCGTTTAATGCCACGAATGATTTTTTCGGCATATAACATTCACCACGCACTTCGATATTCCAAGGTTCTTTTAAAGACAAAGGTACTGATTTAATGGTACGCACATTGCCCGTTACATCTTCACCTGTCGTCCCATCTCCACGGGTTGCCCCAAGTTGAAGCTGCCCGTTTTGATACGTCAACGCAATAGAAAGTCCATCGATTTTTAGTTCACATACATACTCGATTGCTCGGTTCGTTAACTTGCGAAGACGCGCATCAAACTCTTCCAAATCTTCCTTCGAAAAGGCATTTGAAAGGCTGAGCATCGGATTGGTGTGAGTGACCTTCTGGAACTGCTCGAGCACTTCTCCCCCCACCCGTTGCGTAGGAGAATCAGCCGTCACGAACTCCGGATGTTCCTTTTCTAAAGTAAGTAATTCTTGATAAGCCTTATCGTACTCTGCGTCTGTTGCAGTAGGTTTATCTTCCACATAATACTCATGACTCCAACGATTTAATTGTTCTTTGAGCTGTTCAATTCTTTGTTGAATCGTTGTATTCATCTTCATCCTCTATTCTTCGATTTTTTCAATTGGGGCAAAACTTGCAAGGAGTCGTTTAATCCCCACCCCAGCAAAAGCCACGTCAAGTTCTTGACGGTCTCCTTCACCGGTAATACGGACTACAGTTCCCGTCCCCCATTTCTTATGAGATACTTTCATTCCAACCGTCCATCCATCATTTGAAGCAGACGTTGGCGTTTGTTTTTCTACGCGCTGAATGCTTGCAGAAGAGTGAGATTTCTTTTGTAAATACCCCTCATTCTTTTGCGCATTCGTGTTGCGGTAACGATCAAAGAGTCCCCCACCTGTTGCAGAAGAACCTCTGTTATAACTTGGTTTTTCTGAGTAGAAACTACTTGAATAATAAGAGTCGCTAATCGTTTCTCCTTCTTTTTGAAGAAGTTTATCATCAATTTCTTGCATAAAACGAGACTCGCGGTAATGTTGCGTTTTCCCGTAGAGCAGTCTTGAATACGCACGTGTCATAAAGAGCTTTTTCTCTGCACGTGTAATCCCTACATAGGCCAATCGACGTTCCTCTTCTTCATCACCTTCTTGTAAGGTTCTTGCAGAAGGGAAAATTCCGTCTTCCATCCCTACAAGGAACACAACCGGGAACTCTAACCCTTTTGCCGCATGCAAGGTCATCAATGTAATTTGTGAAGCACTCGTTTCTTCTTCATTTTCCATATCCGTCACTAAGGATAAATCCGTTAAGAATTGGACTAAAGCCGATTCTTCTGCTTCAGAATCGAACCGTTTTTCTTCAAACTCTTTGGCTACGGATAAGAATTCCCGCATATTATCGATTCGCGCATCAGCTTCCATGGTGTGCGCCTGTTCAAGAGACGCAATATAGCCTGATTTTATCATGACTTCTTCGATTAAATCGGTTAGCGAAACGAACTCTTGCATCTTCGTTAAATCGCTAATTAGCTTTGCAAAATCGGCTAAGCCTTTTCCAGCTTTCCCGCTAATCCCATTAAGAGTCGTCTCAGCGGAAGCTTCTAAAAGAGAAAAACCGTGCATTTGAGCAAAGTCTTCTAATTTTTCAATACTCTTTCCACCAATACCGCGTTTTGGCGCATTCACAACACGTCTGAAGCTAAAGTCATCGGTCGGGTTCACTAATAAACGTAAATAGGCTAGTAAATCCTTGATTTCCATGCGCTCGTAGAATCGTTGCCCCCCTACCATTTTGAAAGGCATATTCGCTTTTAATAAATCTTCTTCAAGGGTCCGTGATTGGGCATTACTACGGTATAAAACTGCAAAATCACTATAATCGTACCCTTCAAAATTCACCATCTTTTGAATAGTTCTCATCACATAACGAGACTCTTCATAACCGGAAGCCGCACAATAATAAGTAATCTTGTCCCCTGCTTCATTTTCGGTCCATAGCTCTTTTGGTTTACGATTTTGATTATTTTCAATTACTTGATTGGCTGCTTTTAAAATTGTCTTCGTTGAACGATAATTTTGCTCTAGTAAGACCACTTTCGCCTGTGGATAATCGTGTTCAAACGACAAGATATTCTCCATATCGGCTCCACGCCAACCGTAAATGCTTTGATCGGCGTCCCCAACCACGCAAATATTTTTGAACTTATCCGCTAGCAGTTGAACCAGTAAGTATTGTGCATGGTTTGTATCTTGGTACTCATCCACATGGATATAATGGAATTTTTGTTGATAATACGCTAGTACATCTGGATGCTCTTTAAACAATTTCACCGTTAACATGATTAAATCATCAAAGTCAACGGTCATATTTTTGCGTTTTTCTGCTTCGTATTCGACATAGCACTTCGCGGTTATTTGGTCCATGAAGTTCACATGTGTCTTTGCGAAGGTTTCCGCATCTTCAAAATTATTTTTTGCATTACTAATACTTGCTAAAATTCCACGTGCATCAAACTTATCCGAATCAATATTCAACTTCTGCATAATTCGTTTCATTGCGGATAGTTGATCCCCAGAATCGATAATCGTAAACGACTTTGCAAGGCCGATGCGTTCACAATCTCTTCTTAAAATGCGAACGCACATTGAGTGGAAAGTGGATACCCACATATCGCCTGCTTGTTCGCCCACTAGAGCACTCACACGTTCTTTCATCTCGCTGGCCGCTTTATTCGTAAACGTAATCGCTAGAATATTCCAAGGTTGAACTTCTTCCTCGGCTAAAATATAAGCCATTCGATGCGTCAAAACACGTGTCTTTCCGCTTCCAGCACCCGCCATTACGAGAAGCGGACCTTGTGTATGCATAACCGCTTCTTTTTGGCGAGGGTTCATTCCCTTAATTAATTCGTTTGAATTTTTCACTTACTCTTTCCTTTCCTTGAGGAACTATTTTCCATTAAAGAATAAATCTGAAACTTCAATCTCTCCAAGTAAATCCACACTGGACCCTCCACTTAATCGAATCACTCCTAAGATGTCTGTTGCTCTCTTAGGTGAGGTTTGGAAAAATTCAAAATCCCATTTTGGTTTCAATAGTGTTAATAAACTTGCTTTTTCGAGCATGGATTCATAAATCGGCACTAGAATCATTTCTTCAGTAGGTTTCTTGTATTCCACCGGAAGTCCTGTGGCTACTCGCGTAATGATGTCCGATAATCCTTTTCCTAGTTGTGCACTTCCAAATTGTTGTTGGATTAAAGGCAGTTGATTAATCGATTTTACATAAAAAATGCCATTATTTCCCATCAACACTTGAATCGATAGCACCACTGACCCTGAAAGATAATCTACGACTTTAAAAGCAATTCTCTTCAACTCTTGAACCCATTCTGGATTCATCCGACGTGAAGCAATACTATACTTTAATTTTCCAGAGATATATACATCTTCTGTAATTGGTAAAATCGTTACACGATCTTCATAGTCGCGAACAACAGTCAACGAAAAATGGCGTTGAGCAGGCACAAAGGCAGTCAACATACTTGGCCCTTCTTCAATTTTCCCCAAAACTCGCTCGTCAATATCTTGATCATATAATTCGATAGGTTCTTCATAACGACTATGGACTTGATTACTTTCTAGAAAAGCTGGAAGCCCAATACTTTCTAATAAAGTAGGTAATTCCCCAACATGGGTGACAATCCCATAAGGGGCTACGTTGATTGCATGTTCTTCTAAAAATAATTTTTCGACCGTACGATTTTGAGAAATTTCGGCTAGCTCCAATGATTGGTAATATCTTGTTTTACTACTTAGAGCCACTAATGTGTCTACAGAAACTAAATTCGTCATCAGAAGGAGAGTATCTACTTTCTCAGCAAAATCAAGTAAGGATGCACGGTCATCATAGGAAGACACAATTTCATATTCTGCCATCGAAATAGCAGCCTCGTTCGATTGATGGTAGCTATATACAACATACCCCATCTTTCTAGCAGCAATTGCAACAGATGCAACTTGCTCGTCTCCCCCAATGATGCCGACAATGGATCCTGGTAATAATTGACTCATGTATATCCTCTCCTTTTGCATACGTTAGAATGAATTTGATTTCTTAAGAATCTCTTCGCACAGATGCGGTTGTTTCTTCGCTTGGCAATTTATCATATTGATACAATTGATGTTCTTCAATCATTTGAATCAGCTTTTGTGCATAGGTTGGGTCGGTGGCATACCCTGCATCTTGCAAGGCTTGAGCTGCTTGTTTATAATTTCTAGCCCCTAGCACTTTATGATAGAGCGTTGGATCCCAATCTACCCCATATGCCAACAGTTGCGCATGAGCCTCCACTGAATCTGCCCAGCTATCATACACACGAAAACGACCATTAATCGTAATCCATGTTTCATTGACAAATTCTGCTGTCTCAAGCACTACATTCGGTTGTACGGTCGTCGCTTTTACCCCATATAAATTATAATATTTGCTCGCTAATAAGCTTTCGCCCCAGTTCGATTCGAGGATTGCTTGCGCCAAACTGACACTTGGCAATACTCCATAATCGCGATACGCTTTTTGGGCAGCTGGAGCAATCGTCTCTATGAAGGTCTCTCTTGTAGACGTCTCTGCCTTGTGCTGCGGTTTATTTTCAGACAACCATGTGATGGTTCCGGCTAAAAGAACACTCGTTACAGCTACGAGGAGAAGCGCCGTCAATTTAGATAATGACTTAAACCACTCTACAAGATGAAACGCGAATTTACTTTTTCTTTTCTTTCTTTTCGCCACAATTTCACCACTTTCTTTATCTTTCAATTTTATCATAAAATACCCTATAAAAAAATGGATACCCCCTTGATTTAAAGAGAGTATCCGTGATTTTAATCATTCAATTTTTATTCTGCATCATTTTCTGGAACAAATACGTTTTTACCGTATTCTAAATATTTCTGTTGGGCTTTTTCGTCCCTGATCCACTCGAGTAAGCCTTGTTTCTTCGTTCCAATTTGTTTATGTGTAATCCCTACAATTCGGATTTCAATAATATCTTGATAACTCCAGCTTCCATAATTCGTCGCAATGCGTAAGATGGTCACATTCTCTTTGAATTTTCCTTTGCTAACTGCAGCTGTCTTCCATTCCACTCGTACATTTTCTTGACGAATCCAATGATTAGCAATTTGGACTTTTAGCCTTAAATATTCAGCCACCGGATCAGAAGCCACCTCAGGAAGAACTTCCGCATTTCTAGCAATTTTATGCGCCAGCATCCACTCGTAGTCCGTAAATAGCATCGAAATCTTCTGCATATTTTCAGATTTCAAGCCTCTCTCTCCATTCTTCCATCTTGTCCAACTTTGCCCGCTAATGCCTAATTCTTGTGTGTAAAATGCTTTTTCTGAGAGATATCTTTCTCGAATGGCATTTACAACAATCAATACAAATGCTTCATGCATCTTCATCACCTCTTGTCATAATTATACACCTATTAGGTTCATTTTTCAAATTTTTGTCATTTTTCTACCTCGTATATTATAATAACGTTATCTTTATTGAGAGGTGAGAGTGTGTCCCAAACTTCAAAAAATCCATTTCATATCGGACTACGTACTTTAAAAACTGCGATATCTGTTTTTCTTTGCGTTGTGCTATTTAGAGTATTACATCGTGGTTCTCCGATGCTGGCTGCACTGTCCGCCATCTTTAGCCTAAGAACCGACCACGAACAAACCTTTAAATTTGCGCTCTCTCGTTTTGTAGGAAACACTACAGGTGGGGTGGTCGCTATTCTGCTGTTCCAATTAAGAGCCATTCTTCCGTACCAAGAATATACGGATTTATTACTAGCACCGATTGGAATTATCTTAATCATTTTATTTTGTAATCAATTCAATAAAACCGGCGTTATTAATTCATGTTCAACCTTCTTAGTCATTTTCTTTAATGTGGAGGCAGGACAAAATACCGCCTATGCGATTCAAAGAATTTTGGATACCCTCATCGGCGCATTGATTGCTATTGGAGTGAACCATCTTCTTCCAAACCCACACTTGAAAACTGAAGAAAAAGCGTAAACGAAAAGGCTACGTTAGGAAATCCTAACGTAGCTTTTTTACTTTAGCGATCCCCACCACGATAGCTATTGGCATTCGTAAAGAACACTTTTTCAATCACATCGATCGGTTTGGATAATAAAATTTCTTTTGTTTTGAGCGATTGTACTCGTAATGTTGGTTTTCCATCTACTAACGAAATCATCACTAAATTCCCTTGATTTAAGTATGGAAGTGGAGCGTATGGATCTGTTTCAATCGTTTGACTAATCTCCAACTGATGATTGGCACCTATTTTGTATAGAGTCAATTTATTATTCTTTCGTTCGCTTGGTTCTTGATACCCTTGACTTTGAGACAATTCATTCGATTTTTCAGAAGAAATTAAATACACTTGATCCTCCACTACATACAGACTTGTATTTTCAAAAGCCATCGTCTCAGTCGATTCAATCTCGGTAAATTGTTTCGTCTTCGCATCAAAAGTCATCCAATGGAATTTATTTTCTTTTGAATAAGAAGAACCCATGATCAGTCTTTGCGGATCATAGACTCTCTCCCTTGAAGCAGTTCTCCAGTCAACAGATTGTAATTTTTCTGGCAAATCCACTCTTTCCACTTTAGAAGGAGTTCCCGTCTTCAAGTCAATCGAAAACGTTAATAGATAATGCCCTCTATCAGAATCGCTCCATTGCATAACTGCGTATAAAGTATCCCCATCTCTGTAGAAGGTAGGAGTTTCAATATACGTACGGTCCCCACGGATTTCTTTTGGAATGGATACCGTATTGGAAACCAACTCTTTCGTCTCGGTATTCATCAATGTATACCCAATCACTGGATCATTATTCGTCTGATACACATTAAATTGTGATCCGTAATAGAGTTTATATCCTTTGAAAGTGATAGAAGTTCCGTAATGTGGTCTATCAAGTACTGAAAAATCTTTCATTTGATTTCGTAAACTGTACGAGTAGAGATGATCTCCAAAACCAATTCGCTTCACTTCTCCATCTAAGAGTGCGTGAGTAGCACCATTATGATTGGTAATATCTTGTGTATAGGGAGTAAACTGAAACGTCGCTCCTTCAACGAGTTTTTTCTCTTCTTGTGATAACTGCAGAGATACAGGAGCAGGTTTGACATCTTTATAGACTGCAAATCCTACACTACTAAGGAACATGAGACCACCGAGCGCAAAGATGGCTGTGGCAAATTTTCTTGATTTCATTGTTCAAACCTCCTTATACGCTGACCTTATGATTTAATAAATAATCACTGAGTAATAAATTGCCGATAATCCATACGATTATTCCCGTTCCTAAATAGAGGATGGTTTCAGATCCGATGAAATAGAAACTCCATTGGTAACGAGAGACGGTTCCTACATAAATGATAAGGAGTAAGATATATCCGATGATACTCATTAATTTCGTTGTTGTGGATTTCTTTTCGACTCCCACCACTAATAAGGTGATTTGGAAAATGGTCAAGATAGCCGCTACCCCAAATAGGAAGAAGAAGAAAAATTGAGTCGCATATCTTGGAACAACCGTCTGCATAGCAATGGAATTCGTCACAAGAGACCATGGTGTCACATGATAGGAATCAAGACTCGGAATAAATACTCTTGAAAGAGTGTAATTTAAGAATACTCCAATCACTTGAACTCCTTGTAGGAAGAACGTGATGATTAGCATTGTTAGTAACTTCGATAAGTACACACTAAAGCGGGACCCCGGCAACATCAATAACCGGTAAATGAAGGACCCCTTTGTACTCCACTCCTTCGACCAAATCATCGCACTATAGACAAGAATGGCCACTCCTGCAAAAAATACAGGTAATCCAATATTGATTTCTACGAGAACTACTCGAAGAATTTCTTGCTTTTCCGTTAAAATTCTCATTCCACTCAGCAGCCCAGAAGTTACTATCGTAAAAAACTGAAGACCGACTTGAATCAACACTTGAAGCAGTGCCGTAACGAGAATAAATCCTTTGGCCTGGCCTAAATTATAAAGCGTTAGTTGAATGACTTTTCTCATTGTAAGTATACCTCCCTCATCACATCCACAATAGACTTCCCTTCTTCTTCACGAACTTGTTCTGGATAAAATTCTTTAACGATTTTTCCTCCGTCTAGTAAGAGTGCCTTGTCTACAATGTACTCAATATCATTAATTTCATGTGTTGTAATTAATACGCCTCGTCCGTCTAATAAATCACTCGTAAACACACGTGCAATTTCTTCACGTGTAAAGACGTCGATTCCAGAGAATGGTTCGTCCATCAAAATATAATCCGTGTCTAGTCCCATTCCAAGCAGTAAATTCAACTTGGCTACATTCCCCTTCGAAAGAGATCTCACTTCGTCTTTTAAGTTCAATCGGAAGAACTTCAATAAATGTTTTTCTTTCGCACGATTCCAGTTTGGATAGAAAGTACGCATAAAATCAATCGCTTCATCTACCGTTTGATTTGGGGAGATAATAGAACTATCCGTAATATAGCTGACTTTTTCAGCAAACACCTTACGCACTGGCATATCATCAATCACGATTTGGCCTTTGTCATAAGGGAGTAAGCCCGCAATAGAATTCATAATGGTTGTTTTCCCAATCCCATTCACACCGATGAGCGCTGTGACTTCCCCTTTTTTGGCATTAAACGAAATATCATCTAACACTTGTTTTTTTCCAAATTTCTTACTTAAATTTTGTACCGTTAACATTTAGAACTCTCCTTCCTATCACAATTTTTGGCTAAGATGATCGATAATTTCTTTTTGAGAGAGCTGAAGCGGTGCGATGGCATCGACAAAACTCGTAATCGCTTCTTCCAACATTTCTTCTTTCAGCTGTTCGATTCTATCCTCATCTTCTGTCACTCTACTCATTACATTATTTCCCGTTGTCACAAGTCCTATAGCCTCCATTTCATGAAATGCCCTTTGAACCGTATTCGGATTCACTTGCATCACCTGAGCCAGTTCTCGTCTACTTGGCATTTCTTGGCCGGGTTTTAGCCGTTTGGATACTATTTCCGCCTTGAAATACGCGACAATTTGCTCGTAAACCGGACTTCTTTTATCAAATACAATCATCGGCTTCTCCTTTCTTTCGATTGTATCAGTGTATTAATCGAATAATACACTTTCTTTTAACTGTATTATGCGCTTAGTACACTCGTTTGTCAATAGCGTTTTCAAAAATATTTTTAGAAAATAAAAAAGACGACCCCTTTGAGTCGTCTCCATCATTATTGTAATTTCAATTTCACCATCTCTTGCAAGATTAAGTTCGCCATCTCAGCTGCACCAGTATCATTTGGATGAATTTCATCCTCAAAGAGCAACTCTTTCGTACGTCCCCTCGCATAGGTTCCCCAGTCTATTAAATGCACGTTTGGATACCGTTCAGCGGCTGCTTTCAGCTGATCGTTTACTTCTTTTGCCCATTTAATTTCATAGCCTGCCGTGACTAAAAATATTTCACGGTTGCCTGCTGCTTGAATAAGAGAATCGATTTGCGCACTTGCAAAAGCTCCGTTTGAACCGAGTACAAATACGACCGTTTGAGATAGCCTTCCTTGTTGCACTAGTTTTTGAACGACAGGAGTACTGTAGTACAATTGACGTCCCACTTCGCTATCCACGTAAGCATTTGGAAAAACTTCTCTTAATTTATTGGCAGAAGCTAACAAAACGGAATCTCCTACAAAAGTGATTGGCATTTGTCGAACTTGTTGTTCTATATTGGCCTTCACCTTCGAATTTACTGTTGTGACAGCTTCCGTAGTAGGTTCCACGGTTGTTTCTTGAAGCAGTTCCTGGTTTTTTCGAATCTTTTCTTCTACTTCATGAACCACACTGGTTTGGTCTTTTTCCTGAGCAAATCCAATTCCTGCTAAGCCAGCAAAGACTAGATACACTAAAGAAAAAGCAATTCCGAAGTGTTTCAACCCTTTTGGAAGGTTGGATTTCATATACGCCGTTAACTGGTACGGACTATGCGCCTGCCCAATCGGAAGAGGAATCCGTTCTTTTTCAAATAATTGATAAGTGATTTCAGCTAGTACAATTATCGTGATCCATTGAATCAAAACGTTCAACCAGTAATCTTCAACCCCCCGTAAAAAGGATGGCAAGATTAAATGAATTGGATAAAACCATAAGTAATAAGAGAAACTTCTTTTCCCAAAGAAGGTAAACCCTTTAAAACTGATGATATAGTGAAACCATACGCCTTCACGAATGGCAAATGAAACCAGTAGTGTCATGACAATGGAAGATACTAGCATAATCATGTAATACACTTCCGCTTGCATCCCATTGAAGGTCACAAGCATCCAAATGAACGCCCCCATACAAATGGCGCTGGCAACATTCCAGACACCCTTGTTAGAATGCTCTTTTGGAATCAAGAGTTGTCCTTCATGAATATAGCTGAGTAAAGCGCCTAATGTGAATGAGAACAAACGGGTCGACACAAGATAGTACACATGCGATGGATCTTGTTCCCACCAATATAAAACTGCCATCCCCACTGCTGAAGCAAGCGTTAGGAATGCTAACAGTGCGAACTCTTGCATCCGCAGAAAGTTCATCTTCTTCATCAGTCTTCTCAGCAAGAATCCAACAATTAATAATTGGACATATAACGAAACGTACCAAAGATGGACAAAAGGACTTGGATTAGCAGACTGCACAAAATAAGATTGTTGACTAAAAATCTGATAATCGTTATTGACAAAGAACAGTGCAGATAGCGCCATTCCTCTAATATTAGATAGCATTTGCGGTGCGATTAAAAAGAGGATTGCTACGGTCGTGATAATCATAAAGAGCATCGGGAAAAACATTCTTTTTAGACTCTTCCACGAGAATCTCTCTTGGTAATCTTCAGCAAAGGTCTTCTTATTCTGTCTA
>CALIJD010000104.1 GCA_938017885.1 uncultured Granulicatella sp. | reverse complement strand
GCGGCTATCTTCGGATTATATGAACGCATGATTAGTTTCCTTGCTAATGTCACAAAAGATTTCAAAAAGAACTTTCTCTTCTTCTTACCAGTTGGTATAGGAGCTCTTGCAGGGATTGTCGTACTTTCATTTGGAGTCAGCTACTTATTAGGAAACTTTGAAACAATTATTCTTTGGTTCTTCATCGGATGTATTGTCGGTACCATCCCTGCCCTTTGGAAAGAAGCAGGAAAAGAAGGTCGTACTCCTCGCGAGATTATCATTTTAATCGCTTCATTTATTGGCGGAACTATTCTTTTATACTTAGGGAATACCGCAATTGAAGGAAGCGTTGAAGCCAACTTCTTCACTTGGATGATTGCTGGAGGATTAATTGCTCTTGGAATTATTGTTCCTGGCCTTAGCCCATCTAACTTTATCGTATACATGGGTATGTACAAACAAATGTCAGATGGTTTCAAAACATTAGATATGAGTGTGATTCTTCCCATCGCTCTTGGTGGCTTAGTAACACTAGCACTCTTCTCAAAAATGGTTCATTACATCTTCAAAAAAGCTTATCCACAATTATTCCACTTCATTTTCGGTATCGTACTTGCATCAACCGTCATGATTGTCCCAACAAATTATGCTGGATTTGACATCGTTCAATATCTTGCTTGCGTTGTTATGTTAGGATTTGGAACATGGTTAGGTGCATTCATGGCAAAACTTGAAGACACTTATAAATAATTATTCGAACAGCTTTGCTTCTTGCAAGGCTGTTTTTTTATCCCTCAAATTAACCGTTCTGTTAATTTCCTCTTCCACTTCAAAAAGCAAAATGTAACATATAAGTTACGTAACTTATATGTTACATTTTGCTTTTTTATTAATCATCTTTCACTTTGTCACGAATAGAACTTACAACCTCTCTACTTGAGTAGAATTTTTAACCCAATAGGCGATTATGGTACTGCACAAAACATTAAAAAGAGAATTCGCTTATCAGACATTTATTGAAACCATAGCGGGAAAACTATCGAATGCGAATTAAAAGCCGTTATGGATTTTATCCATTACGGCTTGTTTGAGGCTTCGAAGGAGAAAGACTACAGGCTTTCTCCGGTAGCCCGCTATTTTGTTTCAATAAACAATGGCTGATAATAAGAATTCTCTTTTAAGCTCCATCCATCCTAATTCCATAATCGCCGCCCTTGGCGGTTACTAATGAAATTAAGCGCACAAAAAAAACTCTCTCGAAGTGAGAGAGTTTGTAAAGTTCTTATTTGAGACCGTATTTTTTGTTGAAACGATCCACACGTCCGTCTGCTTGAGTGAATTTTTGACGTCCTGTGTAGAATGGGTGAGAATCAGAAGTGATTTCCACACGTAGTAATGGGTATTCGTTACCGTCTTCCCATACAACAGTTTCACTTGAAGTCTTTGTTGAACCTGATAAGAATTTGAATCCTGTAGTTGTATCCATGAACACTACTGGATGATATTCTGGGTGAATTCCTTGTTTCATTTCTATTCCTCCTGCCCTGAATTATTTGCTAATCCAGAGTTATTTATTTTCGCATGCATAATGCAACACGAATATAATACCATGCTCAAATTGAATTTGCAATAGTTTTATTCTTCCCCTAATTCTAGCCCTGGGACAGCATTCAAATCCATTTTCGCAAAGTCTTTTTGCATGTATTTAGTAAAGGCTGCAGCACCAATCATCGCTGCATTATCTCCACAAAGAGATAATGGAGGAATGGAGAATGTGACTGCTGGGTAGTGCTCTTCCATCATCTTTGTCATCGCTGTACGAAGTCCTTTGTTCGCCGCTACCCCTCCTGCTAACACGAATTGTTTTACAGGATAGGCTTCCAGCGCACGTCTTGTTTTTTCGACAAGAACTTCTACGACACTGGCTTGGAAACTAGCAGCTAAATCTTCGGGGACAATCTCTTCGCCTTTTTGTTTGGCGTTATGAACACGATTGATGACCGCTGATTTTAATCCACTAAAACTGAAATCAAAATGGTCTTCATGAATCATCGCACGTGGGAAGTCATAAGTGTCCGTTCCTAGATGGGCTAATTCGTCCATTTTCTTTCCACCAGGATATGGCAAGTTTAAAATACGACCAATCTTATCGTATGCTTCCCCTGCCGCATCATCTCTAGTTTCTCCGATAATCTGGAACTCGCCGTCTTCTGGCATATACACCAATTCTGTATGCCCTCCGCTGACCACCAGTGCCATTAAAGGAAATTGAAGAGGTTCTACAAGTTGGTTCGCGTAAATATGTCCTGCCATATGGTTCACAGCAATCAGTGGTTTTCCACTGGCTAATGCCAAGGCTTTTGCTGCAGAAATTCCAATGAGAAGTGCTCCCACAAGTCCGGGACCGTATGTCACTGCGATAGCATCCATGTCATCTAATGTTTTGCCTGCTTTAGCAAGAGCTTCGTCGATCACTTGCGTAATTTGTTCTACATGATGGCGACTAGCAATCTCTGGCACAACTCCACCAAAACGCATATGACTCTTAATTTGGGAGGCGACAATATTTGAAAGGATGGTATTTCCGTTTTGAATCACGGCCGCACTTGTCTCATCGCAACTACTCTCAATTGCTAGAATCAATGTTTCTTTCATATTGTTCCTCCTATCTTTGTTCAATTTCTAAGCGATATTCAATCGCATCTTCTACTGGATCACTGTAATAATCTCTTCTCGTATGGAAGGCTTCGAATCCAAGAATTTCATATAAATATTGAGCACGTTTATTACTCTGGCGTACCTCTAAAAAGACAACTTTAACGTCCTTTTGTTTCAAGTCATATAAAGCCATTTGCCATAAACGTTGTGCGAGCCCTTTGCCTTGATAGTCTTTAGCAATTACGATATTCGTTATCGTCGCTTCGTCCAGCACTGTCTGGATTCCGAGGAAACCAACTAGTTGTCGTTGCATCCATACTCCGTAATACGTGTTTGCTGGATTCTCCAAATCTGCAAGGAAACTCTCGACGCTCCAATGATTGGGATGCTCGTAATTTTCTTGCACTAACTCAACTAATGCTTCAGCCATCGCTAAATCAGCTGGTTGAAGTCTTGTAAAAGAGTACTCTGATGAATGGAAGGAAGATGGAGTTTTTGGTGGTAATGTATAGAGCATTTCTACAGCATCCTCATTTTCAGGAGTATAATAATTTTTCTTCGTTCCCATAACGCTATAACCATTCTTTCTATATAAACGAATTGCTTTGGTATTCGATACTCGAGCTTCTAAAGTAATTTCTTTTTTATCAAGGGCTCTTGAAATTTTTTCAATTGCTTTTAACAATAATGTAGCTACATTTAAAAAACGATAATCGTGTAGTACGGCTACATTGGTAATATGTAAATCCGTACCCTCTGTCGTTCTTGCACCGATAAAGCCAACGATTTCCTTTTCCACTTCCAGTACGATATAAATGGCATCAGGATTATAGGCAACATCTTTTTCAAGAATATCTTTTGCCCATGGGGATTCCCCATTATAAGCTGCCTCTTCCACTTCAAAAATACGAGCGGCATCTTCTGGAATTCCAATTCGAATTTTGGCTTGCGCCCCATTTCCAAGAATGACTCTTTTTTCGAAATTTTCAAATTGATTGCGAATCGGTTCTTTCTGTTGCGACCCTTCTAGAAACAGTGCTTTGATATTTTCAAACCACTGAGTGAAGCGTTCTTTAAACTCGTTCC